>CAZVSL010000483.1:0-5070 GCA_964629935.1 uncultured Calditrichaceae bacterium
ACATCGGTTATGTGCGCGAATTCTGGAGCGGCTATGCCACCGATAAACCGGTGCGCAGCAAGGCAGCCTCCGGCGGCATTGTCAGTGCGCTTCTGATCGCCTTGCTGGAAAAAGGCGAGATCGACGGCGCCGTGGTCGTGAAGATGGACGAAGAAAAGCCGCTGCAGCCGAAAGTCTACATCGCCCGCACGCGGGAGGAGGTGCTGGAGGCGCAGCAGTCAAAGTATCTGCCCGTGCCCACCGGCATCGTCATCGATGAGATCATGAAGCAGGAGGGACGCTTTGCCGTGGTTGGCCTGCCGTGTCACATTCACGGCATCCGGCTGGCACAACAGAAGATGCCGCGGCTGCGCAAACGCATCGTGCTGCAAATCGGCCTGATCTGCGGCTTCCATCCGTCTTTCACGAACACGACCTATCTGGTTCGTCGCGCCGGCGTCAAGAATTTTGATGAGATCAAGGAAATCAAGTATCGTGATGATGAGTGGCCGGGCGGATTCAAGGTGATCAAAAAAGACGGCACCAGCAACCGGCTCTATCCGGTGCAGGAATTCTTCTGGGCGCATGCTGTGTTCGAGCGCGTGCGCTGCGCCACCTGCACGGATGCCATGGCGGAATTCGCTGACATCGTCTGCGGCGACGAATGGCGCGGCGCTTATGGCGACCGCGAGGACTTCCGCGATGGCTGGTCCTACATCCTGACGCGCACGGAAGCCGGCTCCAAAGTCATCGATGATCTGGTCAGGGAAGGCTACCTCGGCGTCGAGCCGGCGCCGCGCAACATGGTCAAAATGGGCATGCTGCCGACCATCAACCTGAAGAAGAAAAACGCCTTTGCCTACATCCAAATCCGCAAATGGCTCGGCCTGTCCGTGCCCAACTACCACAAGATGGAGCCGCCAGGCCCCCTGAGCCTGAAGAACTATCTCGGCGCCTTCATCATGATAGTCACTTCGACCTTGTTCGAAAACAAGTTCATCAACGCCCTGTTCCTGCACGTGCCGACCAGGTTCATGACCCTGTTTCTCAGCGTCATGTACCGCTGTTTGTGCGACGGCGACGAGTACGAAAATCTCAAAGACGCAGACTTCGTGGAACGCCCGGAGATGGAAACGGTGATACGGGATAACCGGAGGCTGATGTCGAATTATAATGGTTCGGGGGTGCCGGCGGTGGGGAGTGAGGCGTGAGGGACGAATGTGTTTATTTAAAGTCTATCGTTTAGCAATGTTCACAATTCTAATTAATCTCAACAAATGATGGGAGTTGAGCATGCGTGTACTTAGGATCTTGGTTATATCATTCACGGTTTTTCTGAACGCGTGGCCTGTCGCAGCGCTGCCCATTTTCTGGTCATCTGGATCCGAAATCACCCACTTCTATGAATTAGTCTCTTCTGCAGTACCGAACTGGCATACAGCAAAGGCCGCTGCTGAGAGTTCTTTCTTGTACGGCAAGCCCGGCCACTTGCTGACATTGGCATCGGCCGCTGAAGAAGAGTTTATCCGGTCCAATTTCGCTACCCAATCTCTTTGGATTGGCCTCACCGATGAAGAGACAGAAGGTGATTTTAAGTGGATCACAGGAGAGCCATTCTCATACTCAAATTGGCAGTCCAACGAGCCCAATGGAGGAACATTCGAGAATTACGCTGAGATCGTCTTCTTCGGTGGCGGCACGACTTCTGGCTGGAATGACTTACCCTCAAATCATGCAAGGGGCTATATTGTAGAATGGGATATTACTGCTGTACCAGAGCCGGGCACATTATTGACCATGCTGATTGGTATTGTAGTGGTTTTAGGACTTGTTCCGAAACTCCGGTTTGGGAACACAATGACGTGAGAAACTCTGTTTCGAATGTAAGTAACAACGTGACATGCAGATGAAAACCCTGACTATCCCTGATGACATCTTACATGCCACCAAGATGTCGGAAGACGAGCTAATGCAAGAAATCGCTGTCATGCTGTTTCAGAAAGAAAAGCTAACCCTGGAACAAGCCGCTCATTTGGCGAGGATGAGTCAATTGCAATTCCAACATCTCCTGGCCAGTCGCCAAATCTCCGTTCACTATGATATCGCGGATTTTGAGCACGATTTACAAACATTAAAAGAGCTCGGTCGCCTGTGATTGCCGTCAGGATACATAAGCTTTACTAACAAGCCAACCCTAAATGACCCAATACCTCCAAACAGCAAAAAACATCCACACCTGGCTTGAAAATCTCCAAATCAAGCAACACAAGATCGCCGCTGACATAAGCGATGGCCAATTCCATTTCACATTGCGCCATCCGGTCGACGGCGATCTAACCGTGCGCCAGCCTGTCGAAAATGAGCTGTTTACAGCGCACGGCATCGTCTTGCGTCCCATCGAGCGCAGCGACCAGCGAGCCACGCTCGAGGTCTACGACCACGGCGGCATCTACGATCCCATCGATGGCCGCGTGCCCGGCGAGCACTACAGCGCCAGCCATTTTGCTCTGCTGAGCGCCATTCTCTTCAGCGAGACCGGCGAGCCGCATTATCTCGAAGCAGCGAAACTGGCCATCGGTTTCCATTTGCGCACCTCGCCGACAGAATACCAGCCCATGTCGGAGTGGATGTATCACTGGGATTTCCAGAACTATGCCTTTGTCCTGACTTATCGCCTGCTGGAAGAGCACCTTTCTGACAACGCACGCAAAGCCTGGCGCAAGGGATTGAAGTCGTGGCGCACGAATCACCGCAACAAGCTCACCAACTGGGCAGCCATGCGCGCCTGGGCCTTTGCGGAACGGCACAAGGCGCTCGGGAATCGCCTGGACGAGTTCCGGGTCGACTGGAATCTGCGCTACGTCGAACGTGCGCGCAGCTCAGACGGCTGCTTCGATGATAACCATAACTTGAGCCGGCCGATTCAGTATCACATTTTCACCGTCGCAATCCTGCACCGGCTGCTGATGCATCGACCGGCGCCAAAGATTAGGCGGTGGTTTGAGGACGGCATCAACTACTTTCTGCCTTTCATCGATCCTGATGGCGACTTCAATTATCTCGGCCGCGGTCACGAGCAGATTTTTGGCTATGGCGCCGCGATCTACGCGCTCGAGGCAGGATACAAAGAGGGTCTCGGCGATAATCTGCCCGGCAGCGCCGGCAAGCTGTTCGATTATCTGCTCAACTTTCAGCGCGGCGACCACTTTCCGCTGGTGTTGAATAATCAACCGGACGAAGACAAGCCGGGCTGGTATGATTATCACCATCTGACGGTCTACAATGCCTTCCTCGGCGCCTGGTTGGCGTTGGCGCACACGCTGAAGAATCCACCGTCAACTCTGCGAGCGGAGAAACGTGAGCCAGCTACCTGGATTTCAAAACCCACGGGCACAGCCATTTACGCCAGGCCGAGCTACTTTGCGGCTTTCTACAGCGGCCTGCCTGAGTATCTCAGCGAGGGCACGATTACGCCGCACCATCTCTGGTGGAAAGACGTCGGCTTTGTGTTTTCCTGCCCCGGTGGACCGACGCCGGACCGGTTTGGCAAGCACGCCAAAGACAACGAGAAGAACTATCTGGCGCCCATCGCGCGCAACGGCGCCGGTTGGATAGTGCCGTCTGGAAAGTCGGCAAAAACGTTCGAGGCGCAGGAAAATCGCTTGCTCATGGACTTTGATTTTGACACACACACGATCACGCGTACCGTGACCTTTGAAGATAATTCAATTTTGGTCGAAGATGAAATTGTGTTCTTGCAGAACGTTGAATTCGATGAATTCCGGTTTTTCAATCTGCCGCTGGCGATGCGGCAGCTCGATATCGAATCCATCGAAGCAACGCGAATAACGCTTGCCAGAAACGGCAAGAGACTGATATTCGATTTTGGCGAGGACTATCTGCCCGTGCAACAACTGGATGTTGTTATGTCCGCGAAAGGGCCGGTGCAGACGCTGGCGAAGCGGGCGGTTAACTTCCGGGCATATCAGAACGATAAACGCAGGATAAGATTTAGAATAGGAGCCATCGATCCATCCGATGGCCTGGAGCCATCAAATGGATAAGATTGTCAAAAGGATTTTGAATCAGCCACAGATTGACACGGATTTTTACTGATAAAATATGTGGGCACCAGGTTTAACCACCAAGTCACCAAGCGGCACAGAGAAACACAAAGAATAGATCCACCATCGGGTCACACGTAACACCAGGGAAAATCAAGAGAGTGAACGAAAAAATGAACTGTACCATGCCGATTAAAGCTCCTTTTTGCTCCTGGTGTTCCTTGGTGTCTTGGTTGTGAAAAAAGGAATCCGTGTTTCATCCGCGTCAATCAGTAGCTAAAAACTTTGCAAAGAATATCCTAATGTCCTTGACTTACAGTACAGACGAAATTGCTGAGCTAAGCCCTGAAGAAATCAACAATCGTCGCGACCAGCGTGACGTACGGCTGAGGGTGCTTTACGTCAACTATCTGTTCGATCGCCAATACAGCTCCGTTGGCGCCGCTGTGCATGTGAAAGAATTCGTGCAGGCAGCGCGGGAAGCCGGCGTCGAAGTTATTTCGCGCGATTTGAACAAATTTGGCAGCGAGGCGGCTGCCGTGCAGTCGCCGTTGCGGGCCTGGCTGAAACGGAAGCTGGCTCGCTATCTCGGGCAGCTCAATGCTTTGCTTTCCAACGTTGGCTATTTCAAAAGAGAGTGGAAACTGGTCAGCCAGGAAGAGCCTGACGCGTTGTTGGTTCGATACAACTTGCTGAATTTTTCCATGCCGCTCATTGCCAGGCTGAAAGGCATTCCGCTGGTGCTGGAAGTGAATTCGCCCATGGCCCTTGAGAGTCGGCGCTTCAACACCACGCACTGGAATTTACCCCTCATTCTGGAATGGACCGAGCGCATCAATCTGCGTCTGGCATCGAAAGTCTACACTGTCTCAGAAGCTTTGAAGGCCTATTTCGTCGAGCAGGGCATCGATGCAAACAAGATAAGCGTCATACCAAATGGCGTCAATGTCAGTAAATTCAATCCGGACGTGAGCGGCAAGGCGATACGCGCGCAATACGGTCTCGGAGATAGCGTCGTGCTCGGTTT
>CAZVSL010000484.1:0-1971 GCA_964629935.1 uncultured Calditrichaceae bacterium
ATAACGGCAAAACCCATGACGAACCCAACAACCAAAGCGTTGCGCTGGTCAAATGACAAGTCGAGGGATTCAAACAGCCATACTTTGAAATCACCGCTGAAAAGGAAGCCTTCCACCGTGCCATTGAGCTCCAGACAGAGCCACACGCCGGCAAGCATGACCGGGACAAGTAGCAAACTCTCGACGCCAACCCGAAATCTGTTTCTGAAGCGAAGTGGCGCCGCGTGCCAAACCATGGAACTGAGAATCATCAAAGTCGGCAGGACGATTGCCATCAACATGAGCGCAGGGACGATTTTCTCAACACGTGGCGCCAGCCAGAGGCCGCCAAGAAAGCCCAGTACAACGCTCGGCAAAGCGGCCATGATTTCCACGGCTGGTTTTATTTTGTTCCTGAATGCCGGGTGCATGAATTGCGAGGTAAAGAGCGCACCGAGTATGGCAATGGGTATCGCCAGAATCAGAGCGTAAATGGTGCCCTTAAAACTGCCGAATATTAAGGGTACCAGACTCAGCTTGGGTTCAAATTCATCTGTCCCGCCTGTAGATTGCCAGACAAACTCCGGCTTATCATAGCCTTCGTACCAGACCTTACCAAAGAAGGCTTTGAAGCTCGCTTCAGGATGGGGATTATCGATGTCCCAGTGCACGATCTCGCCGCCTTCATTCATTGTTAACGCGCCATTGGCTTTGGGCGCATAACTAACCCGACGTACTGGCGAAGCCGAGTCGCTAAAACCGGCAAGAAATCGCTCTGAAGTGCTGTATTGCAGATACAGATTGCCGGCTGCATCAGCGGAGATAAACCCCTTGCCGCGGGCCGAGGCAGCGACTTCCACCACAGGCGCGGGGTGTTTCTCCAGGTCGCGGATGTGCGTAAGACGCCAGCCGACCGGCGAAGTCTCGTCACGAATCAAGAACCAGATGCTGACCCTGCCGTCTGAGGTTCCAACCACCAGCGTACGGTTTCCAAGCAGAAACGTCATCTGGGTGAGGCTGGCCGATTTGCGCGCTGCCTGGACTGAACTGACAAATTGCGCGCCTCCCTCCAGCGCCAATTGCCAGTGATAGATTCTGCCATCATCCGTCCCGATATAGAAGTTGCCCATCGCGCCGTCCAGGGCAAATGATTTCGGACGTCCGGTCCAACGCGGCTCCAGCTCCATCTTCAGTGAATCTACGGTGGCTTCGCCCAAAAAAGACGCCTCACGGCGCTGCAAAAAAAGCACAACCCGGCCATCACTGGTGATGGCTGCGATGGTAACCGACTCATCGAGATCGCCGGCGAAGGCAACCTCTGCAAGCGGGCGCCTCTGCTCATCAATCTGCAAAAACGTGCTGGTTGTCATCTCCGGTTCATAGGTACGGTTGCCATCGCGGAAGCGCAAATTGTAGTCTGCGGTCAAAATGGCGACCCTGCCATCATCGGTGCCAACCAGAACGCGGTCGCTCTCTATCGTCTGCCACGCAGTTGTTATGGCGGCGTCGCCCAGACCTTCGACGCGGTATTGTTCACGCGGCTGACCATCAGAGCCATGGAAAAACTGGGCCAGGCCGCCTGAGGTCACAACATAGCCAATTTCGCGGTTTTCATCCAGGCCAAAAGCGATGATATCCTCAGGGCGCTCATCAGCGCCGCTCAGGACCTGGCTATCATATCTGCTCAACTCCCTGACTTCGGCAGGCCAAAACAGGGGCAGAATCTCAATCGCGATGAAAATCAGAATAGCCAGGATACTGGCAATGATAGCAAACCCGCCGCCCGCTACCAGCCATCGAGCCCAGCGGTCAAACAATTTGCGCCGCTTTTGCCGCAACTGTGGTTCACCTGCATATAACTTTTGCCGTTGCGTTGGGATTTCCTGAGTTTCGACGGACATTTATATAGGCTTAGTCAAGATTAAGATAACGGATGCATGATTTTTTGGTATTTCACAGACGCAATTGCTTAACACTACTTCATCCGGCACT
>CAZVSL010000484.1:1981-5046 GCA_964629935.1 uncultured Calditrichaceae bacterium
ACCGCAGAATTAATCCTGCGTCCGTAAGCAATTAAACCCGCCTGTGAAGGCGGCCAATGCCGCCTTCCAGCCTGATGGTTCAGCATCAGAAAAAAGCAGGTTAGTTTGTTCCGCCCTCCAGCTTTGCAAGCTCCTCTTTGGCAATCTTAGAAGGCAGCGGCAGGTACCCATCCTTGACTACAATTTCTTGCCCCTCTTTGCTGAAGACAAACTTAAAAAACTCACGCACGAGCGGATCGAGCTGCTGACCGGGTTTCTTATTGACATAGACGTAAAGAAAGCGGGCCAGGGGATAATCACCCGATAACACGTTAGCCATGGTCGCGGCTGAATAACCGCTGTTTTCGTTCTTGGCCAGTGGCACGGCCCGTACGCCAGAAGTGATGTAACCGATGCCGCTGTAGCCCATGCCGTAGCGGTCTTCGCTCACACCCTGTACAACCGAAGCCGAACCCGGCTGCTCTTTGACTGTGTCTTTGTAATCTCCCTTAAAAAGCGCATGCTCTTTAAAATAGCCATAGGTTCCGGAAGCTGAATTACGACCATAGAGACTGATAGGCTTGTTCACCCATTCACCCTGCAAACCGAGCTGATCCCAGGTAGCAATGTTCTTGGCATAGCCTCCGAGGCGATTCTTGGAAAAGGCCGCATCTACTTGTTTCAGGGTTAAGCCTTCGATCGGATTGTCCTTGTTTACATAAACTGCGAGAGCATCAATTGCCGTACGCATCGGCGTTGGCTTGTAGCCGAAAGCCTTCTCGAATTCATCGATTTCTTTCTCTTTCATCGGGCGGGACATGGGACCAAACTGGGCGGTACCGGAGATCAACGCCGGCGGCGCAGTGCTTGAACCCTTGCCTTCAACCTGCAATTTGACGTTCGGGTAATATTTGGCAAACCCTTCGCCCCAGAGCGTCATCAGGTTGTTCATCGTATCTGAGCCAATGCTGTTGAGGCTGCCGGAGATGCCGCTGACTTTCTTGTATACGGGCAAGTTAGGATCCACTTTGGGCTTTTCCTGGGCCACAATTGAACCAACCGGCAGAACCATGAAGAACATAGATGAAAGCGCCAGCCAACACCCAATTCTTCGCATAGTTTTGTTGGTTAACATAATTTCCTCCATATCCATAAAGGTAAACATACGTATATCACAGTTAGTGCCTACGATACAGATAGTATGTTACAAGCGTGTTACGGCTGTGTTGAATTTGGGAAAATTTCTTAAGATAACATCGTCGTTCATGAACAATTCAGGCTAAAACACAAAAGTAGTTTGCGCCCGCAGGAGAATCTCAGTGTCTATGGCATCAGCCGCAAAATTCAAGACCTCGCCATTGACCTGCAACCTGGCCTTCTTGCCAAAATAAACAGCCGGCCCAAAGCGAAAGACAAGGAATTCGTCATCACTGACTTCGGAATTCGGCTCGACATAGGCCAGACCGGCGCCAAGTTGCACTGCGTCAAGTCCGCCGAGATTGGCATTAGCTTGCGCCAGTTGCTTCAGCCAGCGGCCGGTAATATCAAACACGGTAAAATTCATATCATCGGGTGTGCCGAGGAGCGCACTGCTGACACCACCCACAGCAATGCCGCCCTCCACATCAATTCTGGCATCTTCACCTGTGACTACGCCCAGGCCAAAATCGGGTGCGATTGTCCAAATGGCGCCGGATTGGTTGACGCCGCCGGCATGGTTCGCAACTGCGGAAACACCTATCTCGAATTTATCCCCGGCAGGGAAATTCACTCGGCCGCTCAGCATCTTGCCATTGTTCACAAACAAGCTCTTGTTGCGCCCCGCGTCTTCGCGCACTCCCTCGCCGGAGCCATTTGAAAAATTCGCAGCCCAGGATACGCCGCTATCATAGATGCCGCCCAATTCAAATCCGATCTGTCGGGCTGACAGATTGAAGCCCGCGAGGAAGTTCGCAACCTCGCTTCTTTCGATGAGTAACAACCTTGACGACGAACGCAGCTCCTCACGCCAGACCGGCACCTTAAACTGGCCGAATCGCACAAACAAATTGGCCCCAAGTTTTATCCTGCCTTCCAAATCTTTTAATCGGGGGCTGTTATCACGCACTTCGATTTGAAACTTAGTCTCGACCCAATCTGTCAGCTTACCCTTTGCCTGCAATCTACCCGTACGCACGCGAAAACCATTGTTGGTTATTCCGGCATCACCATCGATTTCCGCATTGTAGAGGTATTGTAATTGCGCCAATCCGGAAAGCATCCAACTACTTGCATTTTTCGTTCTTACTTCCTGTGCAAAGATGCTAGAAGCGGAAAAAACTACGGCCAGCGCCCATAGCGCAACGTTAATCAGGCTCATCGTTCCTCCAGTGAAGAGTTGGTGCCAGGTATTTTCATAAGTTGGTGCAAGTATTGCCCGATGCCCTATTAAGAAACTCAACAAAATAAACAACGGAAATGTGTGGGGTGGGAAAAAAGAAAGCGCCCCGTTTTCTTAACATTCCTTAAGAATAAGAGCGCTATGTTACAAGTTTGTGACGTCAAAGTTACAAATTGATGGCGTGCAGAATTAAAATGCAATCCTGGCTGGATAGAAGAAGGGGATGCGTACCCTTATACTGCTGCGTATTGGTCTGACTCGATGCGACTGACATAATCTTCCTTGTTGATTCGGCTCGAGGACTCCTGGTATTCGCGGTAAATACCACACTGTGTGTAGTGGCCGCTGCTTCTGCAAAATTTTCTTTCCTCGTAGATACTCGGAATGAACAAACCTTTGAAAATCGCACATTGATTACACTTTCCTTCATAAAAATACGGGCAGTTCATCTGACGTGCCTCCTTTCCTAAGGCAGGTGATTATGGCGTGTCGTCTATTTTCCTGGTCGAAGATAGACGATGGATGTGACAGCACGCTTAAGAAAGGTAAAAATCACGTGAAATCCCAGTGAAGATTTGGTAATTTCCTCTTGCGAGGCTATTTGGGCAATTTTAGAGTGTTGACCGACTACTCAACAAGAGAAGGGTTTGCAGGAGCCTTTAGATTCTTGCTGTCAGCCATTTGATTGTAAGCCGATATCGCTGCC
>CAZVSL010000485.1:0-5042 GCA_964629935.1 uncultured Calditrichaceae bacterium
CCGCCCGCCCCTGGCCGCCTTTAAAGTGCCCCTTGACATCTAACTTATATTAAAGGGCCAAAGTCAAGCAGAAAATAGATTTCCCTTTCGAATTTCCATGTTTTTTGGAAATTCTAGCATTTTTTGACGAAAATTCATCGGGCAGGGCCCTGCTCGTCACGATAACAACCGTCCCGGTTCTTTGACATATCCTGGCTTGTTTTTCCTTCCAATGGCTTAGGTTGCTGTTCCAATTGTCACCTACCCGGGTAGTTGTGTTTTTGTAGGCGCAAGAAACATCACCTGTACGGGCAGATATTCCGGAAATTATGTCGTACCCTGAGTTGCTCCTGTCGATGAAATTGGCTCATCCCGGCAAGTCAGGTGTCCAGTTAGGCTATGGATACAACCAGGGGCAGGTGATGACAAAGCTCTGTTTCAGTTGTTGTATAAAATAGGGCGGCCTTGCTGTGTGAACACGTTCTGAATATGGCGGTAACACTCTGCTCTTTGTGCAACAAGCCGGCGCCTTCTGCGCAGCAGGTCTCTGGCGCCTCGCATTTCTTTAGGGTAAGGATAGGCGAGCGGAAAATGGCTTGAACGCAGAAGGTCAGCAATGGCCTTGGAGTCAATCTTGTCATTTTTGGTTTTGCCGCCATGGAAGAGCCAGTAGTAGCAGAACAATGACTCGACGCCCACAATCATGTTGGGCAGAAAGGGTTGCACAAATCTCAGAAAGGTCTGGAAATCTGTTCGCATATTTCGATGCAACAGAATGTTACCCATTTGGTCTATAACACAGATATACATTCTTTCCTTGTGAAGGTCGATGCCGCAATAGTATTTTGAGACGACTCTTAGTAATCTCATAGGTCCTCCGGGTTTTGGGTCTATGTTTTTGTTCACCCAGAATATAGCAAAAAATCTTGGGGGACCTTTTAAATAATATCTATGACTACCGTCATACTCTGTACGCACACTTTTTTTGGCAAGGCAACAACGTTGTCGCTCAATATTGGATTTTTTATCCCTACAATGACGGGAAGAATAATCATGAAGGTGATTGGGAGCATATCAATGTTCATATAGATTCTCAGAATCCTAACATTGCAACTATTCAGCAAGTGGACTTTTACTTCCATAAGAAAGTTCAAACTCGGTCACTATCTGATTTCCAACAAAACGACATATAGCCTTCTAATTTTGGCAAAACATCTTTGCTGTGCAACCGATGGGTTCGTATCGCTATTGTGAAACCCTTACAGGGTTTTGATGGTTGTGCGGGTTTTCGGCTCCCGGGGTTAATCCGACGAGTCGGATTAACCCCGGGCTTTGTTGTGTAACCGCTTCGCGGTAACGGGGAGAGTCATGGCCAGGAAATGATGCTTTGGCGATTTTTTAAGCCATTTAGAAACAATAGCTTCTGAGTTTTGTGAAACCCTATCTATGAATCATACAGGCAAGTGGGAAACCAAATGCCGGCGCACAGGCAGACATCATCCGTCCGCCACACAACGCGGGCATTGTGTGATCTTCGGCCGGGCTGCCGGAGAATACTATCGTTCATTCATGACGCGACGCCTCAGTCCGGCGCTTGTAGTGGATATTCCAGACATCGTGCCAGCTTTGGCCGCCATCCTCTGAACGCTGCCAGTCCCAGTCCAATGAGTTCGGTTCGATATTCTTGAACACCATGCGGGAGACGACGGTCTTGCCGTTGCGCTCATACGGTTCGGTGCGCAGCTCCATTTTGCCATCCTTAAACTCGCCGGTAAACAACAGATATGACCCCTGATTGTCAACCCAGGTCTGCTGCCACTGCTTTTTCTTGCTATCGTAAGCTGACACGCTGTGGCCATCGAAGTCGCCGCCGGCATAGCGAAACGCCTCATGGATGATGCAGTCATCCAGAATCCTGGTGATGGCATTCGTGCCGTGCCCGAGCCCGCCTTCCGCGCCTCCCCACTGCTCAGCCGGCCAGCTCAGGTCCCATTCTCCGAGCCAGAAATCGAATTGTTTTCCTTCCGGTGTGTCACAGGGACGGGCCTCCTGGGCTGCAAGCGGGCCCATTATACACAGCAGGACAAAGGCGGCAATCACGATACACATTGGGTTCGCACGGTTCATCGTCTTCTCCATAAGCATAGAATGGATATCATTTGCAGCGTAACAATATCAAATCCTGCTGCCAACCACAAGCGCGTCTACGCGATCATGCCATCTCCTTTGATGAGATGCGCTTCTGTTTGAGTAAAAGGCGGAGGAACTTGCGGGCGGCAGCTTGCTTTTGAATTAAAGGATGTTTAATATTCTCTGCCCAATAAGATTTCATAACAGGTTCGCATGAGCTACCGCATTCCCATTATCGATGGCCACAACGACACCTTACTCAATCTTCATTTGCCGGCGCGTGGCGGCGGCCGCTCCTTTTTCGAACGCAGTGAAAGCGGCCATCTCGACCTGCCGCGGGCCCTGGAGGCTGGCCTCAGCGCCGGCTTTTTTGCTATCTTTGTGCCGAACGCCAGGGAATTCGATGAAAGCGACTTGATCCGCACGCCGAAAGGCTATGAAATTAAGCTCTCAGAAGAAATCGAACATGACTACGCTTACGGCTTTACTCGCGATGTCATGGCAAAACTGGCGCAACTTGAACGAGATTCTGGCGGAAGATTCAGGCAAGTTGCTGACATGAGCGCACTCAAGGATTGCCTCGACCGTGGCGTCTTGGCGGCAATTCTACATTTCGAAGGGGCGGAGGCCATCGACACGTCATTGAACAATCTGGAACAGTTCTATGAAGACGGACTGCGCTCGCTGGGGATAGTCTGGAGCCGGCCCAATGCCTTCGCGTGCGGCGTGCCGTTCCGGTTTCCGTCGTCGCCCGACACCGGACCGGGGCTGACTGAGGCCGGCAAAGAGCTGGTGCGCGCCTGTAATGAGCTCGGCGTCATGCTGGACCTGTCGCACCTGAACGAAAAAGGATTTTACGATGTGGCGCGCATCTCGAAGGCGCCGCTGGTGGCAACGCATTCGGCTGCGCACGCACTCACGCCACGCTCCCGCAATCTAACTGACGCACAACTGCAAACCATCGCCGACTCGAACGGTGTGGTCGGGATTACCTTTGCGGGCTACGATCTGTGCCCGGACGGCGGGCTTGACCGCGACTATCCCCTCAGCGATCTCATCCGCCACATCGTCTACGTCGCCGAGCGTATCGGCGTCGAGCATGTGGCGCTGGGCTCCGATTTTGACGGCGCGGTCATTTCACAGGAAATGAAGGACGTCACCGGTCTGCCAAAGCTGATCTCCCTGCTGCAAGCCAGCGGCTTTGATGAGCCGGCATTGCACAAGCTAACGCACGAAAACTGGATACGGATCCTGGATGATACCTGGTGATTGGTAGATTTAGCGGTGCGAACGTCGGAGTACAAAACTTTAGTTTTACAGTTTATGGTTCGTGCCAACCTTAAGAATTTTAGGGTAGAACTCTGCAGTGCTAAAGTATTACACCCTATTCAAATGCCGGCATTTCGCAAGCTCACCCATGAGAACTGGCTGAGAGTTCTGGGAGACACCTCGTGATCAGTGACTGGTAGGTAAGCACGTAATGCAGCCTTTAGACTGTTATTGAGCTTCAAACTTTGCAGTTATCATCTCACGGCGTCATCTTTATCTAAACAATGGAGGAAGGCCATGGCTATCTGGAGCAGAAACAATCGTGCGTGCACCACCACGTGGATCACGCTGAGGGTTCTCGATCAAAACGACAGAGTGTTCAAGGACTCTGGCGTGGTCAAAATGTCAGAGCTGACTTTCTGGAACCAGGCTGCGAGCACCGAGATGCGCAAACTGCAGGCTTCCACCCTGGCAAATCAGATGGATAACATGTTTCGGCACATTCGCGGGGCTCAATATGAAGAAGGTGTGACGCGGGAAAAAGCGGTTGCCGATATGGTCAACACATTGACCACAGAGAACCGGAACATTGCAGACCTCGCTGCTGTCAATGATGCGAACTATCTTTTTTGGGGAGAGGAGCAAAATGTCTAACATAACACGGTTGTGGACGGCAGCGTTTCTCTGCCTGGTGCTGGTCGCAACGCCAGCGTCTGCCCAGCAGTCGCAACAAAGTATTGACGAGATCATCGATAATATCGCTGGCCTGACCAACATCCCGAAAGATTCGCTGCTCAAGCGCTTCTCCGACTTGCTGGTCAATAACACAGAGACCATCAACAAGGTGCTGCAAGAGTATGTGGTTGCAAAATCCGGCCTGACGTTGCTGCGCGATCTTAATCTCAAATTCAAAACGTTTCGTGTCAACGGGCAGGATAACAGCGCGGCCCTGGGTGTGAGTTATTCGTACAGCAAGGACATCAGCCGCAACATTTTTGCTGAAAAGACGGCAACCGCCACCGGCGTCAGCCTGGCTCTGCAGGCCGATGGCAATGTCGCGTTCGAACAACGGGTCAATCCGCAGGACTTTCTGGACTCAAAACTGGCCTTTCAGCTCTTCCATTCCATTGGCGGCGTGGTCGACCGCGCGGACACGGCAATCTTTAACCGGCTCAATGAGCTGGAGTTTCAGCTCGCCGGCGTCGAAGACGAGCAGGAATTGAATGCGAGTCCACTCTGGCAGGAATATGTGTCTACGGTCACCGAATTTCTTTCCACGCAATTCTATATCGACCTGGCCCTGAAGGGCGGTCTGGAATCGAATCAGGATTTCAGCCTGACGCAAGCCGCCTATGGCCTGCAGCTCGGGCTGGATTTGAAAGCGTGGAATCAGCATGCGACCCTGGCAAAGCTCAACATTCCTGACTGGCCATTCGCGGTCATACGTCTGCTGACCGGATTGGATGATGAATTGCGACCGCGCGGTTCGGCAATACCCACAGTCTTACTCGGCATCGACCAGGTCGATCCGCTTGACGATGCTGTACGTGAGGCGCTTGGCGAGGCTTCCGCTTATCCGCGGTTCAGAGGCGAGGTTGCGTTCAAGACGCGGGTCAGCAGGTCTGCTTCTTTTGTGGCGGATTTCCGCTATTACAAAGAGCTGG
>CAZVSL010000486.1:0-5033 GCA_964629935.1 uncultured Calditrichaceae bacterium
ATATTGCTGAAGATAAAAGCGACGCGCTCTGGTGTTCGGTTCAAAATGTAGGCGTGTTTAAGCGCGGGAGTCATGGCTACGAACGCGTGGAGGTGCCCGGTCAAACCTTTTCAAATGCCCGTCTGCTACTGGATCGCAAAGGCCACGTTTGGGTATCCGGGGATCATGGCCTGTCCCGCTGGAATGGGAAGTCGTGGCGAACCTTTACCACCTCCGACGGTGTCTCCGACAACGAACCGTATTACCTGTGTGAGGATCTGCAAGGAAACATCTGGCTTGGCTACCATTCCTCGCGCGGCGTGACGCGTTACGATGGCGAGCGTTTCCAAACCTATACCACCAAAGACGGCTTGGTTAATGACGCAGTGTACTCTGTTGGTGTCGACCACAACAACAACCTATGGATCGGAACGGCTCGCGGGGTAGACCGTTTTGACGGTCACACGTTTGTTAATTACGGCACGGCCGAAGGGTACGTCAGTCAGGAATCCAACGCCGGTGGATTTTTCGCCGACCACGACGGTACTTTGTGGTTTGGCACGGCCGATGGTCTGAGCCATTACGACCCCCGCTTCGATATTTCGGGTGGTGCACCGCCAAGAGTGGTGGTCCATCGCCTCGTCCTCGGAGATAGCGCAGTGTCGGTTACTCACCCGCCTGAGATTGCTTATTCGAACAACGATGTCTATGCCCGCGTCGCCATCCTCTCCTATATCAATGAGAAGCGTTTGCAGAGCCGCTACCGGTTGCACGGCTACGATCACGATTGGAAAATCTTGCATGGCTACGAAATCAACTACACCAATTTGCCCCCGCGCGCCTACGCCCTGGAGGTACAAGCGCGGAAATACCAGGGCGAGTGGTCGCGGTCGGCCATAGCTCATTTTATCATCCGGGCGCCGTTCTGGCAAACCTGGTGGTTTATATTGCTCATAATAGGGTTCGGCAGCGCTCTGGTTTTGGGAATCATAAAGGTGCGGACCCACACACTGGAAACACAACGGCGCCGGCTCGAAACCACCGTACAGGCGCGCACCGAAGAACTCCGGCAAAAGAACGCCGAATTGGAGAAATTGTCCCTGGCAGTGAGCAAGTCTGACAACCTCGTGCTTATCGCCGACGCCCATGGCGTGATCGAATGGGTGAACGAAGGTTTCACCCGCCTGACCGGATATACGCTGAACGAATGGCGGCAGGAAAAAGGCCACACCCTGAGTGCGAGCAGTGCTTATTCTGAGATCGACACCCTGATTTCTAAATGCATGCAAAGAAAAGACTCTCAGCTCTATGAGTCGCGTACCGTGACCAGAGACGGCCGCGAAATCTGGCTCTCTTCCACTCTCACCCCCATCTTCGACCAGGCCGGGCATCTGACCAGGCTAGTGGTGATCGATACTGACATCACCGAGCGCAAACGCGCCGAACAGGCGCAGCAACAATCGCAGCAAAAGCATGCAGAACTGGTGAACTCCATCGACGGCATCGTCTGGGAAGCCGACGCGCAGACCCTTCAGTTTACTTTTGTCAGCCAGAAAACGGAGCGACTGCTCGGTTATCCCATTGAGCGCTGGCTTTCCGAGCCCACCTTCTGGAAGGATCACCTCCATCCGGAAGACCGCGACTGGGTGCTGAATTTTTGCGTCAGCGCTACGGCGGAAAAGCGTGCACACGAGTTTGAGTATCGCATGCTGACGGCCGATGGCCGCATCGTCTGGCTCAAGGATTATGTCAGCGTCGTGGTTGAGAACGACCAGCCCTCCCTTCTGCAGGGAATTATGGTGGATATCACCGAACGCAAACGAGCCGAAGAGCAACTGCGCAAGTTATCCCGGGCTATCGAACAAAGCCCCAGCTCGGTGGTGATCACCGATACCCAGGGCCGCATGGAATACGTCAATCCCAGGTTCACCGCCGTCACCGGTTACACTCCCGAAGACGCAATTGGTCAAAACCCACGCATATTAAAATCGGGGCAAATCCCAGCCGAAGTCTACAAACAACTGTGGGAAACCATCACATCCGGCGGCGAGTGGCGAGGCGAATTGCATAACAAGAAAAAGAACGGCGAGCTCTACTGGGAGTATGCCTCCATTTCTCCCATCAAAAATGAGCAAGGAGCGATCACTCATTTCCTGGCGGTGAAGGAAGATATTACCGCGCGCAAGCAGATGGAAGCGGAACTGCAAAAAGCCAAAGAAGCCGCCGAGGCCGCCAACCGCGCCAAAAGCGAGTTTCTGGCCAACATGAGCCACGAAATCCGCACCCCCCTCAATTCCATCATCGGCATGTGCGAATTGGCCATCGAAACCGAGTTGACCACGGAGCAGCGAAATTATTTACAGGTGGTTTCTAATTCCTCAGAGGCGCTGCTGGCTTTGATCAACGATATTCTTGATTTCTCCAAAATCGAAGCCGGTCAATTGGAAATCGAGTGGATTTCCTTTAATTTGAAGGAATTGGTGGAAGGTGTGGGAGAAATGATGAGCGTGAGGGCCCTCACCCAAGGTTTAGAACTTCTCTGCTATGTGGAGCCGAGCTTCCCGACTTTTGTAGTGGGCGACCCAACGCGTTTGCGCCAGATTCTAATTAACCTGGTCGGCAACGCGATCAAGTTTACTGAGCGCGGGGAAGTGGTCTTGGAAGTAAGGCCTGAAGCGGAGAGCGAAGAGCGAGAAGCGCAGAGCAAGGAGCGACGCTCTACGCCCGACGCCCCTCGCTCTACGGTTTTACACTTTTCGGTGCGCGATACCGGCAGAGGGATATCGCCCGAACAACAGGGGAGGCTGTTTCAAAAATTTAGCCAGGCCGATAGTTCCACCACCCGCAAATTCGGCGGCACCGGACTGGGTTTAAGTTTATCCAAATCTCTGGTTGAACTGATGGGCGGGCATATCTGGCTGGAAAGCGAGATTGGCAAGGGCAGCACGTTTCACTTCACCATCGGGCTCGCCATCGGAGAGGGCAAAGAAGTGGTTGAGTATGGGTCCCGGGATTTTGGTGAGGTCAGGGTTTTAGTGGTGGATGATAACCACACCAATCGTTTGATTCTGGAAAAGACTCTTAGTTCATGGGGTTTTCAGGTGCAGATGGTGGCGAGCGGCGCCCAGGCGCTGGCGCTGTTGTCTGGCTGCCAGACTCCCTTCAACATCATCATACTCGATCATCAAATGCCAGAGATGGATGGGGTCCAGGTGGCGCGTACCATCCGCAGTGAGCCTAAATGGCAAGATATCAAAATTATCGTACTCTCTTCCTGGGATGGACTGAAAAAACAGCAGCAGGCCGAGTTGGGAATTGCCGAGGCGCTCACCAAGCCGGTCAAACAATCCCAACTCTTCAACGTGATGCTGCGGCTTGTGGGTGGTGAAAAGAGCGAGCAGGTAGTGGATACCGAGAGCCGCGCGGGCATCACTCAACCAGTGCGGGCGGGGCAGCGAATTTTGCTGGTGGAGGACAATCACGATAATCAGAATCTGGCTAAAAAGATTTTGGAGAAGGCAGGATATAAGGTGGACATTGCGGAGAATGGGGTGGTGGCGGTCAAAGCGGCACAAACGTTTCAGTATGATCTGATTTTGATGGATATCCAGATGCCAGAGATGGATGGGTTTGCGGCCACGCGGGAGATTCGTTCTTGTGAGAAAAGCTCAAAAAGTAGAACGGGTTCCCATTATTGCCCTCACCGCGCATGCGCTAGAGGGGTACCGCGAGAAATGTCTGGAACAGGAGATGGACGATTACATCACCAAGCCGTTAAAGAAGCAGGAGCTGCTGGAGACCATCGGGAGATGGATCGATAGCAGGCCAACAATACTGGTGGTGGATGACTCGGTGGACAATCGCAATCTAATCAAAAGCTATTTTCAGAAAGAGATGGGTTATCGCCTGCTGTTTGCCCAAAATGGCGAGCAAGCGCTGGAGGTATTGCGACAGCGGACGGTATCATTAATTCTTTTGGATATGGAGATGCCAGTGATGGATGGCTACACGGCCGCCACTAAGATTCGCGAGTTGGAAGATAGGGCGGCGATTCCGATTATCGCGCTAACCGCACATCAGGGCAAGCGCGAGATTGACCAGTGCTTGGGCGCGGGGTGCACGGCTTATTTTGCCAAACCCATCCGCAAGAAGGAGTTGCTCGAGGCCGTCCGAACCCACCTGTGGCAGTCAAGAGTGGTCACCGAAGTCCATACCGCGCCGCCTTCTGATGAGCCGAAGGTTATCGTTTAGGCATTCAAGGGAATGCTTACCCACTACAACCGTGCAGGTACAAGCTTATCGGGCATCCAGTGCGACCCACAGACGATTCCCGCTAAACTTGTGCTCGCATGATTTTGGCAGGCAAACATGCAGGAATAGCACAGCGACGAATGCTTTTTGGGACAGCCCCAGGTTATTGCAGCCTGGCTAATTTAAAGTTTCCCTTGTTCTCCCGTTTTTTATTTTGTATATTATATGCTAATAAGCGCATATTAGCATATTATGGCTTTGTTAGAATTGATCGAATCTTTGCACTTTGACGAACGGCGGTGCCTCCATGACCGAACCGGTTGAAATTTTTAAAGCTCTGGGCGATGAAACCCGGCTCAGGCTTGTGAACCTGTTTTTGCAGTCCGATGAAGCCCTGTGTGTCTGCGAGATGGTGGATGCCCTGCAACTGCCGCAGTACCACATCTCCAAGCATCTGACCATCCTCAAACACGCCGGCCTCATGCGCACCAGTCGCATCGGGACGTGGGTTTACTATCGTCTCGACGACGAAGAATCGCCCCTGTTGCGGGATCTGTTCAAAGTGCTCGGCCAGCACTTGCAGGAGCAGACCTTTGTGGAGGATGCCGCGAGGTTGGCGCAGCGGCTGGCCTTGCGCCAGGCAGGCAAATGTGTGGTCGGATTTGTTTCCACTGAAGAACTAAACCAATTAATCGAAAATAAATAGGAGTAAAAACCATGAGTGAAAATAATGATTTAAGCATAAGCATAGAAATTTTCGATCCGCCCATGTGCTGTCCGGGCGGACTGTGCGGGCCGGCCAT
>CAZVSL010000487.1:0-5024 GCA_964629935.1 uncultured Calditrichaceae bacterium
CATGGAGAAATTCTCGGTGTCACGGCTGACTGGCGCGCCTCCGGGATATGTCGGTTATGAGGAAGGCGGGCAGCTTACTGAGAAAGTAAGACGCCACCCCTATTCTGTGGTGCTATTCGATGAGATCGAGAAAGCGCACCCCGACGTCTTCAACATCCTGTTGCAAATCCTGGATGACGGCCAGTTGACCGACGGCCTCGGGCGCAAAGTGGATTTCAAGAATACCATCCTGATTATGACTTCGAACATCGGTGCGCGCGATATCAGAAAAGGCGGCGGCATCGGCTTTGCTTTCGATTCTGATGAAACAGACTATGAAGGCATGCGCAGCAAGATCATGGACGAAGTGAAACGAATTTTTAATCCCGAGTTCCTGAACCGGGTTGACGAGACTGTCGTATTTCATGCTCTGAAGAAAGAGCACATGATGCAGATCGTTGACATTGTGATCGACGAGATGCTGAACAAAGTGCAGGACCGTGAGATTGAAATTGAGCTGACCAAGGGCGCCAAGGAGTTCGTTGTTGAACATGGCTTTGACCCTGTCTATGGCGCACGGCCGTTGCGTCGGACGCTTCAGAAGTTCATTGAGGATCCCATAGCGGAAGAAATCCTGCGGGAAAAATTCAGCGATGGCAGCAGGATCGTGGTCAAGAAGAAAGGTGATGGGTTGGACTTTACCGAAGCTTCCCGCAAGCCAACCAAGGCAAAGAAGGAAAGCAAGCCTTCGAAGAGCAAGGGCGGCAACGACAAACAGAAATCAAAACCTGAAGAAATCGAAAACTAACTGACTTAGCCCGAAGACGATGAGCCGTCTTCGGGCTAAACAACTAGACTATGCTCGCCAATCCTCCAGCCAGAGCCGTTGTGGTAGACTGAATTTTCACTTGACTTAAACTTTCCATGATATGTATATTAGGCTCTTTGTTGGAGCAATGTTAATTTTCATGGTAGCGATTATCCCCACTTTTACCACGGCTCAAATCTTATATGTTGATTTCAAGAGTACACGTTAAGGCATTCAAGTCCATTTTTGAGCTCAGCCTGCCGATCGATCCGAAGGTTACGGTAATGATAGGCGCCAACGAGAGCGGCAAGACCAATACGCTGCGCGCTATCGAAGCGTTCAAACCCGATGCTCCTTTTTCCAGCAGCCTGACCTGCCAGTATTCTGATTACTACTATCAGGGCAAATGCCCTGAGATTACCGTCGAGTTTGCCAATCTCTCGCGTGAGAACCGCAGAAACTTATTGCCTGTCTCAGAGGTCTTCAAGGATGTTGATCGCTTTTCTGTGGTCAAGACCGGTCCTGAGCTGTCTGACTATCATCTCGTGGTCAGCAATGAAGAAATTCAAGTGACCAACATCAAACGCTTGTTGGATTATCTGCCGAAGTTTCTCTATTTCGACAATATCTCACTGATAAAGAATCGGGTCGATCTCAATACTCTTCTCAACGGCGATAAGAATCATATCACTGAGCGCAATTTACTCAAAATCGGCGGTTTGCAGAACAACTTTGAGTTGATCTTCGAAGATTCGACGCGGGGCAGGCGAGCCAGCGAGGAGGCAAGCCGCCTGATTACGCAGCAGATCAGGCGTGTGTGGTCACAGGAACCGACCATTGAGATAAAACTCAATGTCAATGGGAAAGTGCTTTACATCGATATCTCGGACGGCACCACGGTTTATGACACCCCTGAATCGCGCAGTCTTGGCTTTCGGTGGTATTTGTCCTTTTATATCAACTTTATTGCCCAGACTTTCGAAGCCAAAGCAAACGAATTCTTTTTTCTGCTTGATGAGCCCGGCATTCACCTGCATCCGGCAGGTCAAAAAGATTTAACCAAAGTAATGGAAGACCTGGCAATAAAGAACCAGCTCATCTATACAACACACTCGCCCTTCATGATCAATCGTGAATTTCCGCAACGAGTCAGATTGGTAAGCAAAGGACGTGACGGCACAAAGGTCGACTCTCAGGCATATCGGGAGAATTGGAAGCCCTTGCGTCGTTCAATCGGCTTGATGTTGGGCGACCTTTTCTTCTTCAATGACAGCAGTTTGATCGTTGAGGTTCCCTCCAGTCGTATCCCCCTTGTAAAACGGTTGCAGTTTTTCCGCTCGCATTCGGAAAAGAATAACCACTAATACCAAAGAGATGCCAGCACTATCCAGGTCGATCTGTGACGTTCCAGGTATTCGGGTTGGGCATGCACAAAATGATGAAGCCAGGACCGGTTGCACTGTCATCATACCTGAGCACGGTGCTGTCGCCGGCGTTGATGTCCGTGGCTCAGCGCCGGGCACCCGCGAAATCGAGGCCATCAAGCCCGTGCGGCTGGTACCGAAAGTACACGCAGTGCTACTGACCGGCGGCAGTGCGTTCGGACTTGATGCTGCCGGCGGTGTACAGCAATACCTCGAAGAACAAGGCATGGGCTTCGATGTTGGCGTGGCCACCGTACCTGTGGTACCCACGGCTGTTATTTTCGATCTGCATGAAGGCGACCCGCGGGTGCGCCCGGATAAGCAGATGGGCTATCAGGCGGCTCAGGCTGCTGTGTCTGCAATGGTGTCTGAAGGCCGTGTTGGAGCGGGAAGGGGCGCCACTGTGGGCAAAGCGCTGGGACCGCAGCATTGCATGAAAGGAGGCGTCGGCACTGCCTGCGAAAGTATGGGAGAGGTGCGCGTGGGAGTGCTGGTGGTCGTGAATGCAGTTGGCAATATTGTTGAGCGTGACACCGGCACGATTATCGCAGGCGCCCGTGATCCGGAAACGGGTGAATTTGTCGATGCAGTAGCATACCTTCAGGAACACTCCCTGCCCGGTTTTAACGTTTCCACCAATACGACCCTGGCGTTGGTTGCAACCAATGCGGCGCTTTGCAAAGAAGACGCAACCAAGATAGCTGAGATGGCTCAGGATGGGATCGCCCGAGTGGTGCGGCCGGCGCACACGCCCTTCGACGGCGACCTCGTTATTGCGCTGTCTGCCGGGGAGCAACACGCTGAGGTGCTGAGCATTGGCGCCCTGGCTGCCGAGCTTGTGGCTGTAGCGATTAACCGGGCTGTTCGTATCGCCAACGAGATTTAGACTGAACTATCATAAATCTGACTTATTGATCTGAATTGGGATGCAAGCCATGACTTACACGTATCGTAATCTCAGACCAGAAATACCGGAATCTGTTTTTGTAGCCCCAAACGCCACGATTATTGGCGATGTCAAGATTGGTGAGGATGCGAGTATCTGGTTCAATACGGTCATCCGGGGTGACGTCAACTGGATTCGGATTGGTGAACGCACAAACATTCAGGATGGCTGCGTGCTGCACGTCACTCTGCAAAAATGGCCATTGCAAATTGGCAACAACGTCACTGTTGGCCATGGCGCCATTCTCCACGGCTGCACCGTGCAGGACTGTTGCCTGATCGGCATGGGAGCACGTGTGCTGGACGGCGCCATTATCGGCGAGCATAGTCTTATCGCTGCCGGCTCGCTGGTGCCGGAAGGCGAAAAAGTGCCGAAAAATTCTCTTGTGGCCGGCGTGCCGGCTGTGGTGAAACGCGCCCTGTCTTCTGACGAGATTCGTATCCTGGAGCGTTCGGCGCAGCGCTATGTCGGATACAAACAGACCTACATGGAGGACAACACCTTGCGAAAGCTATAAACCACCAATCAAGTGAAGGTCTCAACTTTTACTTTTTTCCCCATTAGCAGAATGACTCCCACCAGAAGCACGGCGCCGGTAGCCAGCGAAAAATACGCATTAAATCCCCATCCGGTTGGAATATAGCCAACCAAACTGGCTACTAGCCCCACCACCAGCGCATAAGGCATTTGTGTCCGTACATGGTCAACATGGTCGGCCGCCGAGGCCATGGAAGACAGAATGGTGGTATCGGAAATGGGAGAGCAGTGGTCGCCAAGTACGGACCCGGAAAGAATTGAGCCGACGGTGCCGATGAGTATCTGGCTGCCGAGCTGCGCGTCCAAACCCGTTTCGCCGGGCAGGTGGTACGCGATGGGAATGACGATTGGCGTCAGGATAGCCATGGTAGCCCACGAGGAACCCGTAGAAAAACTGATAAAAGCAGCCACGACAAATGTGAGAAAGGGAATGAAATGCGGTGACAGAATATCTCGGCTATATGTGATAACGTAATTGGCTGTATGCAAATCCTCGCAAATGTCGCCGATCGCCCACGCCAGCAGCAGGATCATGGCGGCAAGCATCATCGATTTGTAGCCCCTGACTGCTGCGTCAATGGTCTCGCTCAGCGTCATGAGCCCTTGACTCAGTGCAGCAATGCCGGCGACAAGCAAGCCGGCAAAAGAGGCCCACATCAAAGTTGAAAATGAATCGGCTGCACCAAATATTTGGCCGATGCTGGCATTCTGTGATTGCTCTGCCAGCGCTTGCGCGCCGGAATAATACAAGCCAACCAGCGTGACCACGATCACGGTCAGGATGGGCAGGATGGCATTGTACCAGCGTAGCGGTGTGCCTTCTGTTGCGAGATCGAGATCGCCGCTCTCAGTGATGGGTTGCGCGCCGTCACGTAGCACTTTGCCATGCTGCCACGCCCGTTGCTCGGCTGACCGCATCGGACCAAAGTCGCGCAATGAAAACGCAATCAAAAATACAAAAAACAAAGCCAGGATGCTGTAAGTTGCATACGGAATCGATTGCAGAAAAACCGCGTATGCATTTTGATTTAGTTCCAAATTGTCAAATGCCTGGTCGATCAAACCGATCTGATAACCGATCCAGGTCGAAATCAGAGCAATCGAGGCGACAGGCGCGGCTGTAGAATCGACAATGTATGAAAGCTTCTCACGGGATATGCGCAGGCGGTCAGTGAATGGCCGCATGGTATTGCCTACAATCAGCGTATTAGCGTAATCGTCGAAAAAAATCAGCAGGCCCATCGCCCAGGTGGCCAACTGTCCGCCACGAGGATGATGGGCGAATTGCGAGAGTTTCTCCACGATACCTTGTGTTCCGCCCGCTTTGGAA
>CAZVSL010000488.1:0-5002 GCA_964629935.1 uncultured Calditrichaceae bacterium
CCTCTTAGATACTTCTCCGTATCCATACCAAAATGCAATCCCTTTTCTTCCAGAATCTTTGTGAGCTCCTGCAGGGACTTTCTACCGAAATTTCGAAATTTGAGCATCTCCTGCTCATCACGTTTTACAAGGTCACCGATCGTCTTGATATTCGCGGCCATCAAACAATTGTATGAACGCACAGACAACTCGAGTTCGTCAACCGGCATCTTCAGGAGCTTGCGTACTTGCAGAATCTCCTCATCAACTTCAACCGGTTCCTCTTCCTCAGGCTCAATATCAAAGTTGATAAACAGTTGGATGTGGTCCTTCAATATCTTTGCCGCATAGGTAAGTGCATCGTCCGGCGTAACACTGCCATCGGTTTCCACATCCAGAATCAGCTTCTCATAATCGGTTCTGTGTCCAAGTCGGGTATTCTCTACCTGATAGGTCACTTTCTTGACAGGCGTGAAAATCGAATCAATCGGCACTGAACCTATGGGTTGATCAGGAAGCTTGTTATCTTCAGCTGGCACGTACCCATGCCCACGCGATATCCTCAACTCCATATCAAATTCGGCGTCATCATTAAGGGTAGCAATGTGTTTCTCGGGATTCAGAATTTCAAAATCGGTAGAACCATTTTGGATGTCCCCCGCCTTGAAGGCGCCGGGTCCTTTCAAATTCACAACGACTTTTTCAGGTCGCTTTGCCAGAAGTTTGAATCTGACTTCCTTGAGATTGAGGATGAGATCCGAAACATCCTCAACCACACCGGGAATGGTTGAGAATTCATGCAGAACACCATCCACACGAATCCCCGAGATCGCAGCTCCGGGCAAAGAAGAAAGTAACACCCTTCGCAAAGAGTTCCCGATTGTTACACCAAAACCCCGCTCAAGCGGTTGTAAAATGAACCTTCCATAGGTATTGCTGTATGTTGCGTCATCTATCTCAATACCATCAGGCATTTGAAGGTTAGGCCAATTCATAATAAAAATATCTCCGTAAAACTTGATGAATCCATTACTTAGAATACAACTCGACAATCAGAGATTCATTGACCTCTAAAGGAATATCAGCACGGCTCGGGTTGCTCAACAGCGTCCCTTTCATCCCTGCCTTATCCAAATCCAGCCATGGCATAAGTTTGCCTTCTCTGATCTTTTTCATTGAGTTATGGATCAATTCAAGCTTTTTGCTTTTACTCTTAACTTGTATGACATCACCAGGGCGAACTATGAAAGACGGCACATTTACCAAACGGCCATTTACGAGAAAATGGCGGTGCCTGACCAATTGTCTGGCTGTACTCCTTGAAGGAGCAAAACCCAGACGATAAACAACATTGTCTAACCGTCTTTCCAGAAGCTGCAGCAAGACTTCACTGGTAACACCTTTAGCCTTTGCGGCTTTTTCGAAATAATTTCTGAACTGAGCTTCGAGCAGGCCGTACATACGGCGGACCTTCTGTTTTTCACGTAACTGAATGCCATACTCGGACTGCTTGAAGCGCCGACGAGTTCCATGTTGTCCGGGCGGATAAGTCCTCTTATCTACCGGACACTTGGGGGAAGTACACTTTGAACCCTTTAAATAGAGTTTCTGCTCCTCACGCCGACATAACTTACAAACCGGGCCAATATATCGTGCCATGTAATTTGAAAATCCTCCAAAATAATTAGGGATTATTAAACTCTTCTACGTTTAGGCGGCCGACAACCATTGTGTGGAATCGGCGTCACATCTTTGATTGCTGTAATCTCAAGACCAGCAGCCTGCAGCGACCTAACAGCGGACTCTCTGCCAGAGCCAGGTCCTTTGATCAGAACCTCTACCCGTCGCAACCCCAATTCCATAGCTTCCTTTGCTGCAGATTCGGCTGAAAGCTGTGCAGCAAACGGTGTGCTCTTGCGCGACCCTTTGAAACCAATCTTTCCTGCAGAAGCCCATGAAATTACGTTACCATATTGGTCAGTTAGGCTCACGATTGTATTGTTGAAAGTTGCCTTGATGTGTGCGACCCCGTTTGCTTCTACCTTTTCTTTCTTCTTGGTCTTAGTTCTTTTTGATGGTGCCATTATTTCCAATCCTCAACTATTATTTGTTACCTCTTGCGTCCGCCCACGGCTGTTCTTCGGCCACGACGTGTCCGGGCATTGGTATGGGTTCGCTGTCCGCGTGCCGGCAAATTTCGCCGATGTCGGAGGCCACGATAACATCCTATATCTTTCAGCCTCTTGATGCTCATCGACACTTCAGTTCTCAGCGCGCCTTCGACCTTAAAGTCCCTCGTGATGACTTCCCTTATCTTCGCGACATCATCGTTCGAGAGGTCAGCAACCCGGATGTCCTCACTCACACCGGCCCGTTCCAAAATCGTCTTTGCACTGGACAAACCAAGACCATATATATACGTGAGTCCGATTACTATTCGTTTATCTTTCGGTAAGTCGATTCCAGCTATTCGTGCCAAAATATCCTCCGAGCGTAATTCAAGTTAAAGCTCTAACGATTATCCCTGACGCTGCTTGTGCCGGGGATTTTTACATATCACCATCACCCGGCCTTTACGGCGAATGATCTTACAACTGTCACAAATACGTTTTAATGAAGAGCGAACCTTCATGACTGACCTCACTTATATCTATAGATGATTCTGCCTCTGCTCAAATCATAAGGTGATAATTCAAGCGTGACCTTATCACCTGGCAAAATCTTAATGAAGTGCATACGCATTTTGCCGGAAATATGAGCCAGAACCTTGTGGCCGTTTTCCAACTCAACACGAAAGGTAGCATTTGGCAACGTTTCAATGATAGTTCCATCCACCTTAATTGGTGCTTCTTTTGCCATAAACTAGTTCGGTAATGTTAAAATTTCGGGTTCGCCGTCTCTCACGACGACTATGTGTTCAAAATGAGCCGAAGGTAAACCATCTGCAGTAACCACTGTCCAGTTATCCTCAAGAGTATTAACCTCGTAAGTACCCATGTTTACCATTGGCTCAATCGCCAAAACCATCCCGGGCTTAAGTCGCGGACCGCTGTTAGGTTTGCCGTAATTCGGTATCTGTGGGTCTTCGTGCAGTTTTCTGCCAATTCCATGCCCGACCAGCTCGCGTACGACCGAAAAACCGGCGCTCTCAACCCGGCTTTGAACTGCATGCGAAATGTTGGACAACCTCGCCCCCGCCGTTACCTGTGCCACACCCTCTTGTAAAGCCTGCTGTGTGATGCTCATCAAACGTTGCTTTTCAAGGCTAATCTCTCCAACAACATAGGTGCGGGCGCTATCGCCGAAAAACCCTTCACACTCAACACCAACATCCACACTTACTATCTGACCTTCCTTCAGTTGCCGTTTACCGGGGATGCCGTGCACAACCTCATCTTCAACAGAAATACAGCAACTAGCTGGAAAACCATTGTACCCTTTAAAGGCCGGACGTGCCCCTTTAGAGGCGATGAATCGTTCGACCTCTTTATCTATAATTCGAGTTTCAATGCCAGGTTTTATCAAACTATCCACCAAATCAAGCGCATCCACAACAATTCTGCAACTGTGCTTGATTAGATCGATTTCGGTTTTACTACGAATATGGATCAAATTAAAACCGTCGCCTGCCTTTAATTCTACCGGTACCTTTCATGAACCCATCATAGTGGCGCATCAACAGGTGCGATTCAAGTTGTTGCAGCGTGTCCAGGGCGACCCCCACTATAATCAAAAGCGATGTGCCACCATAAAAAGAAGCAAAGTTAAATGAGACGTTTACAAATCTCGTGATGATATATGGTAGAATCGCGACAAACGCCAGACAAATTGACCCTGGAAGCGTGATACGGGTCAGGATGTTGTCAATAAACTCAGCAGTCCGTTTTCCTGGCCGCACCCCCGGGATAAAGCCGCCATACTTTTTCATGTTATCTGCAACATCCACCGGGTTGAATGCGATAGCGGTGTAAAAATAAGTAAAGAACACAATCAAAAATCCGTAGATGATCCAATACACGACCGACTGAAAATCAAAATAGCGAGCGATGCTATTCATAAACTCGCTATTGGGGAAGAATGTCAGCACGGTCTGAGGTACGAACATGATAGACTGTGCAAAAATAATTGGCATCACACCTGCCGTATTCACTCTTAAAGGAATATGCGTACTTTGGCCACCGTAGATTTTGCGACCCACAACTCGTTTTGCATATTGTACCGGGATTTTTCGCGTTCCCTGAGTCAGAGCAACCACACCCGCTATTGTTAATAGCATAACCCCAATCAAAAACACCTCAGTCAGTATGGCGCGGTTGCCGCCGGCTATCTGCTGATACTCATCCAATACCGCATTGGGGAATGTCGCAATAATGCCAATGAAAATGATGAGTGAAATGCCATTACCAATGCCACGCTCTGTGATCTGTTCGCCCAGCCACATGATCAAGACAGTACCAGCAGCCAGAGTAACCATTGACAACAAGCGAAAACTCCAGCCCGGGTCAGGTACAACGGGTATACCGGCATTGGTGCGGATGCTTTCTAAAAAAACGCTGACACCATAGGCCTGCATCGTCGAAATAAAGACGGTACCGTAGCGCGTATATTGCGTAATCTTCTTGCGGCCCTCTTCACCTTCTTTTTGCAACTTCTGGAAGTAAGGCACGACCGCACCAAGAAGCTGTATAATAATCGATGCAGAGATGTACGGCATGATGCCAAGCGCGAACACCGTCGCTCTACTGAAGGCGCCGCCTGCAAACAAGTCATATAAGCTCAGCAGTCCACGTCCCTGAGTCGCTTCGTTAAAGAAAGCGATCAATGCTTCACTGTTGATACCCGGAATCGGCACATGTCCACCGATACGGTACACGATCAGTATGAGCAAGGTAAAAATGATCCGCTGCTTCAACTCCGGGATCTTAAACAGACTCTGGATGCTCTGAATCATAACACCGTTACCTTCCCGCCTGCTTTCTCAATTTTTTCCTTTGCTGAAGCGCTGAATGCATGGGCGGAAATC
>CAZVSL010000489.1:0-3722 GCA_964629935.1 uncultured Calditrichaceae bacterium
GTTGGCATCATCATGCTCAAGAAAAGGTATGAGCGCTGCGGCAGCCGACACAATTTGGTTGGGTGAGACATCCATATAATGTAATTCATCAGGTGATGCCACGGGAAAATCACCCCGAAACCGGGATTTGATTTTGTCGCGCTGGAACTCACCCTTTGGGCTTACCGGTGCATTCGCCTGAGCGATGACATATTGATCTTCATCATCGGCCGAAAGGTAGTCGATCGTGCTCTCTGCCTTACCGTTGACCACGCGGCGGTAGGGCGTTTCGATGAATCCGAAATCATTTATTCTCGCGAAAGTGGTCAGCGATGAAATCAATCCGATGTTCGGTCCTTCCGGCGTCTCAATCGGGCAAAGACGTCCATAGTGTGTATAGTGCACATCACGAACCTCAAAGCCAGCACGTTCGCGCGTCAACCCTCCCGGACCCAATGCTGACAAACGACGCTTATGAGTCATTTCAGCCAGAGGGTTGGTTTGATCCATGAACTGTGAGAGCTGACTGGTGCCAAAGAACGTATTTATGACAGAAAAAATGGTTCTTGCATTGACTAGGTCTTGCGGCGTGAGATTCTCATTATCCCGCAGATTCATGCGCTCCTTGATGGTTCGCGCCATCCGCGATAGACCCAGGGTCATCTGGGCAGCTAGCTGCTCGCCCACGGTTTTGATTCGACGATTACCGAGGTGATCGATATCATCAGAAGTACGCTTACCGGCACGCAGTTCAAGCAAGTACTTGATAATAGCAACAATGTCATCTTTGGTCAACACAGTCGTGTCCAGGTCCAAATCGAGATTGAGTTTCTTGTTGACACGATAGCGCCCTACTTGCCCCAGGTCATACCGCTTGGGATTGAAGAACATGCGCTCGATCAGGCCGCGCGCTGTGTCCAAGTCCGGAGCATCTCCGGAGCGCAAGTGGCGATAGATGGCCTCGAGCGCGTCCTCCTCAGACTTGGCTGCGTCCTTGCGTAGCGTATTGTTGATGACTTCCGGACTCCACGCACCCTGCGACTTCATGATTCGAACCGTCTTGATATCCGATTCACGAATCATGGCAACCGACTCTTCTGTCAACTCGGTGTTTTTTTCGAGCAGCAATTCACCTGTGTCGCGGTCTATGACATCCTCGATTGAGATGCGGCCGACCGCGCTCTCGAACTCTTTGCTCTTTACCTTGACCTCATCCACAAGATCGAAGAGATCAAGCACCTCTTTGTCACTGGAATATCCCAAAGCACGCAGAAGCGTCGTAACCGGGAATTTTTTCCTGCGGTCGATATAGACATATAAGACATCGTTGATATCCGTGGTAAACTCTACCCATGAGCCACGGAGAGGAATTATCCGAGCCGAATAGATCTTCGTGCCATTCGGATGAACAAGCTCGTCAAAAAAGACACCCGGCGACCTGTGCAATTGACTAACAACGATTCTCTCGGCGCCGTTGATAATAAAGGTGCCGCGATTGGTCATGTATGGAATGTTGCCCAAATACACAACTTGTTCAATGGTGTCCACAAATTCCTTGCTATCGCTGTATTCATCCTTGACAGACAATTTGAGTTTTGCCTTGAGCGGAACCGAGTAAGTCACGCCACGCTCCTGGCACTCAACCATGTCGTATTTGGGCTTTTCTACGTAGTACTCGACAAACTCGAGACAGAAATTCTCGCGGCTGTCGATGATTGGAAAAATATTTGTAAATACCGAGTGCAGTCCTCTATCCTCCCGTTCGCCCGCCCTCACGTCATCCTGCAAAAAGTCCCGGTAAGACTTTAACTGCACGTCCAATAAATCCGGGAGCTCGATGACCTGGGTTAGAGTGGAAAAGGACTTTCTACCGTTCATCTGCATAAGGGATAACACCTCAACCAATTAGGTTCCTGGGGTAATTATTTGACTTCCACAGTCGCCCCGACCTCTTCTAACTGCTTCTTGATATCCTCGGCCTCGTCTTTGCTGACAGCTTCTTTCACTGGTTTCGGAGCTGAGTCAACAAGGTCTTTAGCTTCTTTCAGGCCAAGGCTGGTAATGGCACGCACGACCTTGATAACCTGAATTTTCTTCTCACCGGCGGCAGATAGGATGACATCAAACTCGGTCTTCTCCTCTTCGGCGGCTTCACCGGGAGCTCCACCGGCGGGCGCAGGGCCAGCCGCAGCAACCGCTACAGGAGCCTGCGCTGTCACGCCAAAGCGATCCTCAATAGCTTTGACCAATTCAGATAATTCGAGTACCGTCATATTCTCTATGGTTTCAAGCAATGAATCCACGTTGCCATTGCCACCTGATTTTGATTTCGCGGCCTTCTTGGTTTCTTTCTTTTTTTCCTCTACAGCCGCTGCTTCTTTCGCTTCTGCCATTATAACCTCCCGATAAAAGGATTTGAATTAAACTTGACTAACTTTCTTTTTCTTTTTGCTCTCTGACAGCTTCCAAAGCATAGGCCAGCTTGCTTAGAACCGCATTCAGTGAAAATGCCAGGTTCGAAACCGGAGCCTTCAGAACACCCAGGAGCTGCGCCAGGACAGCTTCGCGAGAAGGCAGCGCAGCAATCTCCTTAACCCTGTCTTCGCCAAAAAGTACGCCTTCAAACAAACATGCCCGGACTTTGAGCTTGTCATTTTTCTTTGCATAATCGGTGATCACCTTGGCCGGAGCGACCGGATCATCCATCCCGAACGCCATAGCGGTCGGGCCGTCCAGATACTGTAATATCTCTTCACAGTCTGCTGATTTTGCAGAGAGACGCGCCAGCGTGTTCTTAACCACCCGGTATTCGACATTGACGCCGGCAAACGCCCGGCGAAGCTCGTTGATCTCCTGCACGTTCAAGCCCTGGAAATCTGTCAAAAACACACTTTTTGCTTGCGTAAGCTGTTCAGCTACTTCGGCAACTCTCGCTTCTTTTTCTGCAGTAGGCATTCTACTATCCTAAGTTACGTACTGAGTTATTGCGCCATGATTTACCGTTTGCCGCCAACCACGGATGCACGATCAACTTTGATTCCCGGCCCCATGGTGTTTGACAGTACCACACCTTTTAGATAAAGTCCTTTGGCGGCAGAGGGCTTAAGGCGTAATACTGTCTCCATGAAAGCCATGATATTGTCTTTCAGCTTTTCTTCCTCAAAAGAAGCTTTGCCCACAGACACATGTAAGATACCATACTTGTCAACCCGAAACTCGATCTTACCCGCCTTCAACTCTTTGACTGCCTGACCGACATCCATTGTTACGGTCCCACTCTTAGGATTAGGCATCAGGCCGCGGGGCCCCAGAATGCGCCCAAGCTTACCGATTTCGCCCATCCCATCCGGCGTTGCAACAATCACGTCAAAATCAAACCAGCCGTCCTGAATCTTCTTGATGTACTCGTCGAAGCCAACATAATCCGCTCCGTTTTCTTTCGCCTCCGCTTCCTTTTCTCCTCTGGTCAGGACAAGAACGCGCACTTCTTTGCCGATACCGTGTGGCAGGGAAACAGTACCGCGAACTACCTGGTCAGCATGTCTGGGATCGACCCCAAGATTGACTGAGATTTCGACAGATTCATCGAATTTCGCGCTTGCAGTTTTCTTTATTAAAGCCACGGCCTCATCAAGCGAGTAATCCTTGCCGGCTTCAACCAACCCTTCTTTTTCTTTATACCGCTTGCTTTTTTTCATAGTGCTCCGCTACCTGTTTATTCAACCAAAAAACCCATACTTCGG
>CAZVSL010000489.1:3732-4989 GCA_964629935.1 uncultured Calditrichaceae bacterium
CATTGCAGCCTCGATATCGTTGGCGTTCAAGTCCTGCATCTTTGTTTCAGCAATTTCCTGGACCTGAGCCCGCGTGACGGTGCCAACCTTCTCGCGGTTTGGTTCGCCAGACCCCTTTTCCAGACCGGCTGCCTTCTTCAAAAGAACAGCCGCAGGGGGGGATTTGGTCTCAAATGTAAAAGAACGGTCGGCATATACTGTAATGACGACCGGCACAATGAGTCCTTGCTTATCCTGCGTCTTTGCATTGAATGCCTTGCAGAACTCCATAATGTTCACACCGGCCTGACCTAATGCCGGGCCGACCGGCGGTGAGGGGTTTGCCTGACCTGCCGGGATTTGCAGCTTGATCGTCGATAATACTTTCTTAGCCATCTAAACGTGTTTCTCCTTTTCTGAAGTCTACTTCTCCAACTCCACCTGCAGAAAATCCAGCTCAACAGGCGTCGACCGGCCGAAAATACTCACCATAACTTTGACTTTCTTCTTCTCGCGATTGACCTCCTCCACAAACCCGGTGAAGTCAGTAAAGGGACCATCAGTCACCTTGATCGGGTCTCCCTCGCGAAACGGCACGTCCAGAACCTCTTTGCCGGCACTCTCCTGTACCCGTCCGAGGATTCGGTCGATTTCATCAGGGCGCAAAGGCTGCGGTTTGTTCTTCGGCCCGACAAAGTTAGTAACGCCGGGGGTATTCAGAACCAGGTATTGCGTCTCTTTGTCCAAGACCATTTCCACGAGCATATAACCAGGGAAAAAGACTTTGTTCTTTGTGCGCCGTTTTCCCTCTCTCATCTCAGTGACATCTTCGGATGGGATCAGAACCTGAGAAATGCGGTCCTCCCACCCGACATGCTGTATTTCGTTTTCGAGATAAGCCTTAACTTTGCGCTCGTGACCGGAAAGAACGTGAATCGCATACCATTTTTTTTCTTGATCACTCAAACCCTAAACGTGCTCCCTAAAAAATCAACTTCATGAGTTCTTTCAACATCAAGTCAGCGGTGAATATGAAGACCACAAAAAATAACGAAAGAACTACCACTACTATGGTTGACCCTTTCAGCTCTTCATAAGTGGGCCAACTTACTTTTGACATTTCCTGATTTACATCTGCAACGAATTTCACAGGCTTTTCCAAGAGCTTCATCGTGCCTTTTCGTTAAGTGGTTAGATAAAATGAAATAGCAGGTGAGGCAGGAATTGAACCCGCAACCTCTGGTTTTGGAGACCAGTGCTCTGCCAGTTGAGCTACTC
>CAZVSL010000490.1:0-4987 GCA_964629935.1 uncultured Calditrichaceae bacterium
CTCTAATAACTGCACTTGAAAGCCGGAGAACCTCCAAATCTTCAAACTTGTTTCTAATTAAGTTGGCATATTTTAGCGTATCACTATTTTCAGAGAGGTGGGAATTTACCACAATGAGCATTCCGACTGGACGCGGTTTTTGATTCTCAATATCCCATTGTTCAAGTTCATTTGATAAATCTTGTCTTTTGATCAGATACTCATCTACCAGTGTTAGTAAGGTTTCACTTAAAGTGCCACCTGAATTTCGATATTCGATTGGGTAACGACGCTCGGAGCAGTCAATTATTTTAATTCCTAAATCCTCCTCAAGTGTTGCCGGGTCAACCGTCGCAGACATAAAATCCACAGGAACTCCCTTTCTCCTACATAGACCGAAGGCAATCTCCACACCTATGTTTCTTTCCAAAGTAACATGTGCCTCATCTATGATAACTCTGTGATAACTAGGGATAAGAGAGTTTTCAAAGGCCATTTTTTCAAAAACACCTGTGGTTATAAAAACGATGGGGGCTTTTGGGTTCAAAGTACCTAAAGAGGTAATACAGCCAAAAGGGTTTCTGCCATGTTCGGGATATTTCTTGGCAATATTGTTTGCAACGAATTCCGAATAGATATGATTCATATGATGCATTTCACTTTCAGCAATCGGGATTCTCGGTTCAACAACAAACACCTGTGAGCTGACTTTCTTGTTACTCTGGGGCTTCTTGATTATTAGCCTTAGAAATACATGCATCGGAGTTGTTACAGTCTTACCGACCCCCGTAGCGGCCAATAAAAATACTGGGTCTTCACCAATTTGGTCGAGAACTTCTTTTATTGGTAATTTAGATTTGAGTTCAGCAACAAAAGATTGCATAGTAGAAAAGAGATGAATCTCAGCATTTCCTGTTTGGTTGTTAAAGAACTTGATTGCCATTCCAGGATCAAAACTAATTGGTTGCTTTCTATGAGCTTGGGACTTGTTTTTTGCGTATTGTAAGGAATTTTTAACAAAGGGCAGAGTTAGTCTATTATCATAAGCTATTTCTAGCTCGTTGATGGCCTCCTCGTATCGAGCAGACAATATCAGAGCGATGCCTTTGTTCGCGCGTGCGAAGGTATTTAGTGGCTCCATTTCTAAGGCCTTGTCATAATAGTCAATAGCCGCTTCGTATTGTCCCAAAAGAGTCTCAGCTCTACCGAGGTCAACAAGCAGACGAGCACTACGTTCACCTTCGGTGATTAGTTGTTCTAATTCGTTTCTCAGGGTTTGATATTTCTTTTGTAGGTCTGGTGTCAATCTAGGACGACCTTTTCCTACATCTATAGTAGCTAGGCTGCTTTCAATGCTTTTTAACTTGAATTCTGTGGCCTTTTGTAGATCCTTTATCTTTGTGGTCAAACGGCCAAATTTCTTTCTGTTTGGCGGATGATCTCTGGCTGATTCTGGTAGCATCTGCCAGAGCCCAAAAGCTTGTAATGGTTTATCCAACTCTTCCAGGGCCCGAGAAGCCCGTGGAATGACGAACGATAATAGGCCTTCCGTAACTTGAGGATTGTCAATGACTCGACTTAGAAAATTCCAACCTTCTGTGAAATTGCGTTTTTGAATCAAGATTCTACCTATAGTGGCAAGACAATGAAGGGAGTCTGGATAGACTTTCTGCCATTCTTCGCAAATCTCTTCAGCACGTTCGAGGTACTCGGGTCGATTTTGGTTTTCGGTAGCAAGCTTGAGGAGCAAGTTAACGTAATTTTGATATACGTAATTCTCCTTTATTCCAAGGGACAATGCTTCTTCATAATAATCTTGGGCTGATTCGGGTCTATTTTGAGAAAGCCAATCACCAATGAACACCGCAGCGTAGGACCGCAATGATGCCGTTGCTTGCGACTGATACACTTTTTTGCCTAATACTAATGCTTGTTCTTTTAATTCAGGAGATTTATTACTTTTTGCTTTCTCATTAATTATTCTTGCTTTGGTCATGATTGCTTGTAAATATTCAGGAGACTTTGCGAGTGCTTGTTCTATGCAATCCTCCGCTGCTTTCAAAGCTTCATCTTTTTGTGCCTTATTGGCCTCCCTAGCACCGTACACCTTAAGATATGTCCATGCCTTACCAACGTATGCAAAGACTAGGTCTGGTGCTATCTCAAGGCACGAACTTAAGCAATCTATGGAAGATTGAAAATTAGAGAATTTTTCTTCTGCGGAAAATTCGGCTAATCTTCTGTATGTCAATCCCAGATGAATGTAGGATTCAGCAATCCAAGGCCACTCCGACTGTGCTCGATTATATTCTGAGAATGCATTTTCGAACTGTCTTGAATTTTCAAGAAGCAACCCTCTCGCAAGACAAGCAAAAGGGCCATTAGGTTCATCTTGGATTGCATGTTTTAGAAAGTCGGTAGCCTCATTTCTTTCATAGTCGTAATATAAGTCTCTGCCTTTTATGAAGTTTTCTCTCGATTGTGAGCGGCTCCTAATGACGGTAACAGCTTCCGAAGCTAAAGAACTAACTTCATCATCTGAGCCCTTCGTTGTGATCTCGAGTGCGGAAATCGCGGCAGTGTCACAGAGTTGGAGAAGGAATTCTGTTGTGACAGCTTTGGCAATGCTGTCAATTGAAGGGAGGTTGATGAGAATACAGAAGACTTCAGTTCGTTTTTTTATGAAGAAAGGTTCTAATTGAGTCCTGATCTGATGTCTTTTTTGTCTGTGTGAGACATCACTTGCAATGGTGAGTTCGATATTTTCACAAAGCTGAGTGATTTCGCTTTGCAACAATTTAGCTTTCTCGTTGTTCTTCTGTTGTTTTGCCATTTCCTAAGTCCTTGTGGGGATTGCCAGACAAACAAAATGGACATTTCTCTGGATTATCTGAGCAATATTTTTGTGGAACAGCAATTTCGTTCGAAAAAGAAGCTGCAACAAGAACAACCACAGTCCGAAAAGGAATGCTCGTATTTGGAACGGTGCTAGCTTTTGGGCTTCCGTTTGATAATAGTTTGCAACTTTCATGCAAGAACCAGTTTGCGTTCAAACCGATTTCGTCTAGGTTACCGGAAATATCTTGATTGATTTCCCGCATTTCGGCTGTTCGTAAAAATCTTGCTGCTTGAAGTAACCACGGATCGAAATCGCATTTTCCCTTCTTTGTAATGGTTATGCCGATGTTTCCAGTTACATTTCGATGTATTACGACATCGCCTGCCTTGAATCGGCCAACTTTCATCACTGAAGTTGAAGCTGAATCAAGTCCAATTATTTTTGTACCATTGTCCAACTTGATGACTCTTGCTTTTTTGTTATAGTCATCTAATGCCAATAGCCAGTCTTTTTCAACAGCATATATTGAATCAATGATATTGTGACCCAGCCGTACCACTGTGTTGAAATCATCTTTGTGAATAAGAAGTAAGCCCCGTAAGATGTTCGGAAAGGAAATGGCGTGGTCAATGGGGCTTCTTGAGCTTAATCCTCTTCCCTCTACGTCCTGATGATGAACAAAATTGAGCAACTTTTTGAGAGACGGATCATTTCCTATTCCAAGAGCGTTTGCAACTAGCATAGCGCTGGATGTTGGGACTTTTGAGGCATGATTATCAAACTTCCCTCCACCGATATCTAACGCGAGGAATCCATCTGCTTTTATTTGGTCTTCTCCCTTTGCAAAAAAATCTGTGTGCATCGGCATGAATACTAAACTTGCATTGGCAACTCCTGAATATTGTTCTTCACCAAACTTTATCATTAGCCACGACGATAGAATTGCGTCTAGATCGGGATACTCGTGAAGTATTATTGAGTGATATTTCATCTAAGAAAAACTTGCTAAATTGTGCGTTAAAAGGTATCTCTCTCTACATATAGAGCGGATCAGGAATTATACGTCTAACAAGTAATTCTATAGTTTTCCCAATAACTCCCCAAACATGACATTTTTTTCATTGACTCGCAAGCAAAAAATGCCTATCTGGTAAAAACCTAACTGCATAATACGCAAAACTCGGTGAATATCGCGAAACTACCTAAACCCGATGCCAGACATACCTGCAACAAGAGATTCGCGCCGGAGCGCGTTTTTGCTCATCCTGACGGCACGGTCACTCGTCTTCCACCTGCGCCTGCCTCGGCTGCACGGCCACATCTTGTGCCAGCCGCAAGATGGTATCGATCTCAAGATCGGCGAGACCATAGACCTGTTCGAGCTTTGCGTCAGGCTCCTGGTTCTCATTGAGGCAGCCGGAGCGTAAGAGCTCTACCAGCTTCTTGCGACGAAACCACCGCTGCACACGTTCGCTTGCCTTGTCCGGGTCCGTGCCACGGCGCAGGGCAAGATTGTGCAGCTCTGTGAGCAAGGTTTGCTCGCGTGCGAGGTCGGCCAGCAGCAGGGGCCATTTGAGATGCACGGCGATAAACTTGCCAAGCTGGTAGGGCGTGGCCCACTCATCAAAGGGATTATCAAAATGACCCAGTTCGATTGCAATGTAGGTTTGCAGCCTGAACAAATTGATGAACTGCTTGATACGGCGCAAGTTGAAATCCAGTGCGGGAGACACCATGAGCACCACTTGCCGCACTGTCTGCGTGTCCATGTCCACACGCCGTCGCTGCCGTATCCGTTCTTCCAGCCGGTGTGCCGTTGGCAGTAGCTCCGTGGCAAACGACAGCGTCGGCGCTGCCTGAGTGCCGGCTTCAGCTCTCTCAGGCTGACCAGACTCATTTGCAGAATGATAACTTTCGCCGTGAACGGTATCACCGGGCGCAGGCTCACTGTTGTTTGCTGCCTGCGACTCGGCGCCCTGGCGGCTACCTTTTGGAATTGCTGTCCCTGAGTCAGCGTCCGTTGCGGCTGCCTGCGGCGGCCCGATGATTGTCTCCGGCAAATCATCGGCGGCTCGCTCTGCGGATGTCCGCGGCTCATTTTCTGCGGGCGGTTCCGGGGTTGTTCCGGCCTCAGCGGCAGGCGGCGTGACCCGGTCGTCCTCCGTGCCG
>CAZVSL010000491.1:0-4984 GCA_964629935.1 uncultured Calditrichaceae bacterium
TCACTGGTCTCGCCCATGTCGATACCCAGGCGGTCGCGAATCTGCGCCCGCAGCGCTTCATAGCCCCGAATCCAGCAGCTCACACTGTCGCACATCAGGATGATGTTCTTGCCCACCGGCTTGCGAAAGATGAGATTATAAAACGTCGCCACGCTGTCGAGCTGATCGGGCGACATATCGAGATAGTCGGCGATCTCTTTGATGCTATCGTCCGATATCCATCTTCGGTGCTTCTGTACAATCTTGAGCGCTTCGATACACGCACCTTGCCTGCTTGGATAATGCTCAATTTCGTGGTCGATTTCTTTGCGTTCAGCTTCGCTTAGCATAGGTCTCCAAGTTTGATTCTTATCTGATCTCCTTCGACTTCTCTCAGGGTGACGGCTTCGCCCTTCAGTAAATTCGGGCCACACCTGAGCAGAGGGATGTTCATTCCAGCGTCAAACTTCATGAATAATCGAGCCTGACATTCTGCCAGCCCGGGTTACCGGTCAACATCTGCCAGCACAAAGTCGATGCTGCCGAGAATCGCGAGCAAATCCGCAACCGTCGTGCCGCGGCTAATGTATGGCACCATCTGAATGTGTGGGAATGACGGGGCCCGAATGCGCGTACGATAGGAATGAATACCGCCGTCGCTGATCAGATAATAACCGTTGTTGCCCTTGGTCGCCTCAATGCCGACGAAAGCCTCGCCGGCCGGGATCACCGGTCCCCAGGTCACATTCAGAAAATGGTTGATTAAGGTCTCGATGTCGTGCATGGTGCGGTCTTTGCGCGGCGGCGTGGTCAGCGGATGGTCGGATTTATAGTGACCCGCCGGCATGTTGTCCACGCACTGCTGAATGATGCGCAAACTCTGGCGCATCTCCTCGACCCGCACAATACCGCGATCATAGCAATCGCCTTTGCTTGCGGTTGGGATCTCAAACTCGAATTGGTCATAACCTGAATAGGGACGCTTCTTGCGAAAGTCCCATTCGAAACCGCAGGCGCGCAAGCCCGGGCCGGTCACGCCCCATTCGATGGCTTCTTCTTTTGTGTAAGCGCCGACATCCACAGTCCTGCCCTTGAAGATGCGATTTTTCATCACCAGGACATCATATTCTTTCAGGCGCTTCGGCATGTAGTCAAGATAATCCTGCACCATCTTTTCCCAACCTTGCGGCAGGTCCTGAGCGACGCCGCCGATGCGAAACCAGTTCGGGTGCATGCGGTCGCCGCAGATGGCTTCGATGATCTTGAAGATGCGCTCGCGGTCGTTAAACATGTAAAACACGGGCGACATGGCGCCGACATCCTGCGCAAAGGTACCGTACCAGACCAGATGGCTGGCAATGCGAAACAGCTCACACAACATGACGCGGATCACTTTGGCTCTGTCGGGCACGTCGATGCCTGCGAGTTTTTCCACCGCCAGCACGTAGGCCAGATTGTTCATGACGCCGCCGAGATAATCCACGCGGTCGGTATATGGAATGTACGTGTGCCAGGTCTGGCGCTCTGCCATCTTCTCAGCGCCGCGATGATGAAAGCCGATATCGGGAACCGCGTCGACGATTTCCTCGCCATCCAGTTGCAGAATGATGCGCAGCACACCATGCGTACCCGGATGCTGTGGCCCGAGATTGAGGAACATGAAATCGGTGTCTTCGTGCTTTGGCTCCAGCCCCCACTCCTCCGGTCTGAATTGCAGCGAAGTCTGTTCGGCGTCCTGTTTGTCGTCCGGCAGCTCAAATGTTCCCATTTCAGTGGCGCGCGCGGGATGCTCTTTACGCAACGGATGTCCCTTCCAGGTCTGTGGCATGAGAATACGGCGCAGATGCGGGTGTCCGTCAAAGGTGATGCCGAACATGTCCCACACCTCGCGTTCGTACCAGTCGGCCGCTGGCCACAGATTGATAGCCGAAGGCACAGAAGGCGAGTCCGTGTTCAGCGGCACTTTCAGGCGCAGATCCTGGTTACGATCAAAGGAAAGCAGATGATAGACAACTGTAAATTGACTCTCAGGCTGGTTGTGGCGATGTTCACGATTGCGCTCATCGATGGCCGTCAGATCATAGAGCATGGCAAACGGCTTCTCGATGTCATTTTTTGCATAGCGCAAGACCTCGGTGATACAGTCGCCTCCCACCCAGAGCGTCGGGATGCGGTCCCGGACATCTTGCTCAGCGACAATCCCGCCGTCGAATTTTTCTTTCAGTTCAGTTACAACAGAGTTCTGTTCTGTCATTTAAGCTCCATTTCATCACATCCGGTCCCGTAAATCTTCTTTATTCCTTATTTCTTGGCGAGTAATATCTGCCCGCGATGTAATTTTCGAGCTGTTCGATCTCATATTCTTTTTGTGCGATGAGGGCTTTGACCACGTCGCCTATAGAGATGACGCCCTTGAGTTTACCGTCCTCCATAACCGGCAAGTGTCGAAACCGTTTGTCGATCATGAGCGCCATACAATCCTCGATGGATTGTTCGGGTTTGACATAGAACACTCGTGTGGACATAATCTCCCGAACCGGGATTTCCTTTGACGATTTACCTTTGAGAATGATCTTTCTGGCATAGTCGCGCTCGGACATGATGCCCACAACTTCATTGTCTTCCAGCACAATGACCGCGCCGATATTTTTGTCGGCCATCAATTTGAGCGCGTCAAAAACCGTCGTATCCGGACCCACCGAATGAACCTCCGAGCCCTTGTTGCTGATGATATGGCTGACCAGTTGCATGTTGGCCTCTCTTTTTTATCTCATGCTTCGGATTTCAAGATTCGAATTCAGGATTTTGACACGCCACACAGCAAAGCATCGCTGGCTTTTCACGCGTTGTGTAAAAGCCTGCACCACAAAAACTTGTCACACTCGATCCGGCGCGTTAATTTTTTTCATCTTCTGCCGTTCGGGACGTTTTTGTTCACGCAGCGAGATTTTGTCGGGTTTGATCACGCCCTGCGGCCCGATTGCCCAGCTCAGAGGCCGGCGCTCTTTGCCAACGGACTCTCGCAAAAGGGTCAGCCCTTCCATAAAAGTCTCAGGACGCGGTGGGCAGCCGGGAACATACAGATCGACCGGCAAGAATGTATCCACACCCTGGACCACGCTGTAGATATCATACATGCCGCCGGAATTGGCGCAGGAGCCCATGGAAATGACCCAGCGCGGCTCCATCATCTGTTCGTATAGCCTTTTTATAACCGGCGCCATTTTCAGGAAAACCGTGCCGGCAATGACCATCACATCTGCCTCGCGCGGTGTGCCACGGATAACCTCAGCGCCGAAGCGTGCGATGTCGTGTTTGCTGGTAATACTCGTCGCCATCTCAACGTAGCAGCACGATAAGCCAAAATTGAACGGCCACATGGAGTTCTTGCGCCCCCAGGCCAGCAAATCCTGCAGGCGTGAGAGCACCACGCTCTCCTGCACAGCCTTTTGAAATGATTGTGTTTCAATTTCCTGTGGCTGCCCAGCTCTTTGCAATCTATCCTTTATGCGATTCATCATCAGAATGTTGGTTTTCCTTTGGGATTCGTGTCATCATCCGGTTTGTTGTTGCCGATTTGCTAATCCAATCCAGGGCGCCGACTTTCCACTCATAGATCAAACCCGCGGTTAAGATTATCACAAAGACCAGCATGCCGAAATAGCCGGCCCAGCCTAATTCCTGCGCGGCAATTGCCCAACCAAAGATCAGGGCAGCCTCCAAATCAAAGATCACGAACAGCATCGCAACGATATAGAAGTTGGCTGAAAAACGCAGGCGGGCAGTGCCGGTCGTCAGAATTCCTGACTCATAAGCCTCACCTGTTGCCCGCTCCTGATGCCGCTGGCCCAGAACATAGGACAGACCCAGCATGACGCCCAGCACCACCAGCACGCCAACAAAATAAACCGCGGCTGCCGCAAAATCTACCGTTTCTTGCATTGGAGGGTTCATAAGTATGATTCTTCTCAGTAGTTTAGAATTTTGGCCGCAAGTTGTTAGCTCTGGTAGGAAGCGCCGAGATATTCATGAAACCAGGCGCCTGCAAGTTCAGCAACTTTTTCCAGTTTGCCCGGCTCCTCGAAAAGATGGCTCGCGCCGCACACAATTTCAAGCTTTTTTTTTTGTTCTGTTCGTTCTCTTGCATTTTTAAGTACGTGAGTTCATCATTTTCTAGCAGAAGGACCACGCAGAAGTGACTTGCGGTGGCGAGCCTCACCGTTTAGCCACTTTCTCGCGTGATCACAAATTACAATCAACAGCTATGTGTTACATTCCCTGAAGCAATTGCATACCTCAGTATTTACTTATGCACTTTTTATAACATTTTCAAGGGTATTGCGCGTAGTAATTGGAATCTGGCCTCACATTTAGCCAGCCATCATCTTTTGCCACGTGGCTGCCTAAGCTGGCACACATTTTGACAAACCGCTCCACAATCCAGTTGCTCGCCTCCGCACCCGCCGGTCGTGTGCGAGCAAATTCAAGCTCGATGGGTAAAGCCTCGATGCTATCCACACCCTGTTGGCTGAGCCTGACACGAAACAACAACTGCCTGTCATTTCGAAAGGTTGGTTCAACAGCATAGTCATCGATCAAATCACCAGTGGAATAGAGCACAACGTTGCGCTCCATCCACTCTACTCCGAGAAAATGGTGTGGGCTGTGACCCCATACGATGCGGGCGCCAGCATCGACCAGGCTGCGTGCGAAGTTTCGGTACAGACGCGGGATGCGGCGCACCCAGTTGGATTGCCAGTGAGCAGCAACCACAACATGGTCTACCACCGCTGCCAGCGCTTTCGTATCTTCAATCACACTGCTGCGTGAGCCGGGCTGCGCAACATCAACGTAGCGAATGCCGGGCCGTCCCGAGTTTGCGGCAAAGTCCTGCTGGTGGTCACAATAAGCGAGCAAACCAATGGTGTATCCGCCTGTGTGCATAACCGCCGGTCGGGCAGCTTGCTCCGCATTCTCGCCTGCGCCGGCATAGATGATATTATTC
>CAZVSL010000492.1:0-4968 GCA_964629935.1 uncultured Calditrichaceae bacterium
ATAATACCAATTACTCCAATCCCGTATTTGCCATGATCAATGGCGAGCGGGCCATGGTTTGCGGCGCACCGGATGGCGCGATTTACGCTTTGAACGCACGTACCGGCAAGGAAATCTGGAAATTCAAATTGTGCCAGGGCGCGGTGCAGACCTCCGTTATCGTGGAAAATGGAAAGGTCTACGCAACACACGGCAATGAAAACCTCGACAACGTCCAGCGTGGCAGGATCGTATGCTTCAATGCGGATGGTACCGGCGACATCACCGAGACCAATGTTGTCTGGAAACATGACGGCATCACAGTTGGTTATGCCTCCCCACTGCTGCACAATGGGCGCTTGTATGTCGTATCTAATGAAGGAAATCTGATCGCATTCGATGCCGGGGATGGTGAAACCTTGTGGACGTTCAATCTCGGCACAGTCGGTAAGGGCTCGCCTGTATTCGCAGATGGTAAAATCTATGCCACCGAAGTAAACGGCGCCTTCCACATTATCAAGCCTGGTGAGAAGCAAGCTGTGTCCCTCGACAGAAAAGTCATCGCATTTGATGAAAAGCGCGCAGCCGAAGTTTACAGCTCGCCTGCGATAGCGTATAGCCGCGTCTATTTCACCACCGAAGAGGGTTTGTACTGCCTTGGCGATAAGTCTGGTGAATTCAAAGTCACTACCAGCAAGCTGCCGGAACTCAACGAAGAACCTGCTCCTGCGAATGCCGGGATTGCACACATCCAGATTGTGCCGGCAGAAACCTGGATCAAAGCCTCCGAGAATATCGATTTCAAGGTTCGTGCGTTTGACAGCAAAGGCCGCAAGCTCGGCGAAAAAGCGGCACAGTTTAATCTGAACGGACTGCAAGGCAAGATCGACAACGACGGTGTGTTCGTGCCTGACAAGAACGCGGGCATCCAGGCCGGCTATGTGATTGCCAGGCTTGGCGACCTGGAATCGCAGGCGCGCATTCAAGTCACGCCGGCGCTGCCCATCGAGATCGATTTTGAGAATTTCGCAGTGGATGAAAGTCCGCCATATTGGCCCTGCGCTTCCAAGTTCACGGTCAAGAATCTGGATGGCAACACTGTCTTGCTGAAGCCGCCTTCGAGGGTTGGACTGAACCGGCACAATCTGTTTTTGGCCGTACCTGAGATGAGTGGCTACACCATCCAGGCAGATGTTAAGGGTACCAAAGTCAAGCGACGCAGCCCGGATATGGGGGTGATCGCCAATCGTTACTATTTCGATTTCATGACAAAGAAAAGACAACTGCAAATCCGAACCTGGCCGGCTGAGCTGGAACGGCTGGTGCAGGAAGTACCTTATGAATGGAATCCGGATTTGTGGTACACCATGAAGATGCGTGTGGATGTTGCCGACGGCAAAGCGATAATCAAAGGCAAAATCTGGCCGCGCGATGAGACTGAGCCGGAAGCCTGGACCATCACGGCCGAAGACCCGCATCCGAATGAAGTCGGCAGTCCCGGCTTATATGGGGACTCCGCAACAGACATATACTACGATAACGTGAAGATAACGAGGAGCAACTAAATGAAATCCAGAGGAAAGAGAAAATTCTCATTGACACATATAGTCGTTGGAGTTGGCATCTTGTCGACTATCGGTTTCTATGCGGTTGAAAGGGCGATGTGGGGCGGCTCCCCCGGCCGCAATATGGTGTCAGACGAAACAGGCTTACCGGCAGAATGGGATGTTGAAGAGGGGACCAATATCAAATGGACAGCTCAGCTTGGCTCCCAAACTTATGGCAACCCGGTCATCCTGGGCGGCAAAGTCTTTGTCGGTACCAACAATCAGGCAGAGCGCAATCCGAAGCTGAAGGGCGACCGCGGCGTCGTGATGGCATTCCGCGAGTCAGACGGCGAATTTCTCTGGCAGGCGGCGCACCCGAAATTGCCCTCCGGTCGTGTGAACGACTGGCCGCAACAGGGCATCTGCTCCAGTCCCTTTGTCGAAGGCGATCGCCTGTACTACATTTCGAACCGGTGTGAGGTCATTTGCGCCGATACCGAAGGCTTCCGTGATGGTGAGAACGACGGTCCCTATCAGGAAGAGGAGCACACTTCCGAAATCGATGAAGACATTATCTGGCGTTATGATATGATGGAAGAGCTCGACGTCTTCCCGCACAATCTGGCGACGTGCTCGCCGCTGGTTGTAGATGACCTGTTATTTACGGTTACGGCCAACGGTGTGGACGAGACGCACATCAATATTCCCTCGCCCCAGGCGCCGAGTTTTGTTGCCCTAAATAAGAATACCGGCGAACTTGTTTGGGAAGATGCGTCACCGGGTGAAAACATACTGCATGGTCAATGGTCCAATCCCGCCTACGGCGTCATCGATGGTGTGCCGCAGGTGATTTTCCCGGGCGGCGACGGCTGGCTCTATGCGATGGTACCGGAAACGGGCGAGCACTTGTGGAAGTTCGATTGCAACCCCAAAGATGCTGTCTGGGAATTGGGTGGCGCCGGCACACGCAACAATATTATTTCCACGCCGGTTATTTGGGATGACAAAGTTTACATCGGCGTGGGTCAGGATCCGGAGCACGGTGAAAGCATCGGACACTGGTATGCCATCGATGCCACGAAACGTGGCGACATCACCGAAAGCGGCAAGATCTGGCATCGCGGCGGCGAGCAGTTTAACCGTACCATGTCCACGGCTGCCATTCACGATGGATTGCTCTATATTGCCGACCTCAGCGGTTTCGTTTACTGCTGGGACGCCGTCACCGGTGAGGAGTATTGGGTATATGACGCATTTGCCGCCATTTGGGGCTCGCCATATTATGCTGATGGCAAAGTCTACATCGGTGATGAAGATGGCGACGTCGCAGTTTTAAAAGCAGGCAAAGAGATGGAGCTGCTGAGCGAGATCAACATGGCTAATTCCGTTTACACCACACCGGTGGCCAAGAACGGTACGCTGTACGTGACCAATAGATCGAAGCTGTTTGCGATTGCGCAGTAGCCACCTCTGTTTTCTTGCTGATTGGACTGAAGTGAGTTAAGAGCTATCCATGTCTGTCATCAAGCGGATTCGGCTAAAGTTGGAGAAGCGCGATTATTTTCTATCTGCTCACGCAGAAGAGGAAATGATGGATGATCAGCTTAAGCGAGGGGACCTTGAGAACGCAATCAATAAGGGTCGGGTGAGACGCAAATTAACCCGAGATTTCGAGGGACCAGATATTTGATCGAAGGGCCGTCACAAGATAATAGAAAGAATCACAATTTACGCCCTGGAGAAATAAATGAAGTGTGAATCTTGTGGAGGCTCAACCGAAACCTGAATTATTCATGTTAAAGAGAGTTGGGTTAGGCTGTCGAGACATGCTGAAGCGTGAACACCGGCGACACCCTTTATGAAGGAGGTATAGGTGAAAAAACATGTACTGATGTGTCTGCTGCTCTTGCCCGCCGCTGTATTTGCGCGCAACGACGAGCGGCAACCGTTCGTCATTGGCGAGCGGCTGAGCATAACTTCGGATATTTTGAACGAAGAGCGGCAACTGCTAATACATTTGCCGGCAAATTACGAACAGTCCGGCGCACAATATCCGGTGCTGTATCTGTTGGATGGTGATGGCCATTTTCATCATGTCACCGGTATTGTCGAGTTCCTGTCGCGCATCAATCGCATGCCGCAGATGATCGTGGTGGCTTTGCCCAACACTGATCGCACCCGCGACCTGACGCCGCCGCGCATGCAGGATACCACCGATACGCTCCCCACGGCAGGTGGAGCTAACACTTTTCTCAAGTTCATCAGCAACGAGCTGATGCGGTTTGTTGAGGAAAACTATCGCACGGAGCCGTTTCGCGTGCTCGTCGGGCACTCTTTTGGCGGTTTGTTTGCCGTCAATGCAATGCTTACCAGCCCGCAGATATTCGACGCGTACATAGCCTGCAGTCCGAGTCTGTGGTGGGACAACCGTCGCCTGGTGCATGAGACCGAAACCTTCCTGCAAAGCCCGGCGGCTGCAAATAAGTTTCTCTTCGGCAGCCTTGGAAATGAGCCTGAGCGCCTGCGTGCACCGGCAGAGGCGTTCGTGCAGGTGCTGCAAAATCACGCTCCGGAGAGTTTTCGCTGGCAGTTTCGCTTCATGGAAAACGAAGACCACGGCTCCACACCGCACCGCACAATTTACGACGGCCTGGAAGCACTGTATGTCGATTGGCGCATGCCTGCTGAAGTTGCTCAGAGTGAAAATCTCGATGCGTATGATGATCACTACAAGGCGCTGTCAGAGAGATTTGGCTACGAAATAAGAACTCCGGAGAATGTCATCAATCAGCTCGGCTACCGTCTGCTCGGCCAGCAGAAGTTCGCTGAGGCCATTCGGGTTTTTGAAGCCAATGTTCAGCGCTATCCCGAATCGGCCAATGTTTATGACAGCCTGGCAGACGGCTACGACGCCAACGGACAAAGTGAGCTGGCGAAAAAGAATTATGAGACAGCTTACAAGAAGGCGCTGCAAACCTCGCATCCGAATTTGGAGGTGTACAAGAATAATTTTGAACGCCTGCAGAAGAAGTTGGTAGATGGCCCGGAGTGAGGGGCCTCTTGCAGGATGCTATAGATGAGTCGCTGGATCAATGCAAGGACTTAGATGATGCCCTCAAAGACCTGGACCGTTAAATTAACGCTTGCACGGTGAATCTGGAGTTTCAATGAAGAACAATTCCTTTTCCTCAAAAACCAAACAAGCTCGTGAGCGCCTCGATGCCCATGTACGCGACATCGTGCAGTGGCATTTCAACCCCGAAACGGGCTGCCAATTCTGGCTGGATTTTGCCAGCAAGCTGGACTTCGATCCGCGTAAGGAAATTGGCGGCTACGAAGACCTAAGGCTGTTGGGACATTTTCAGGACCACTGGTTGCGTGGCGGTCCGGTGCGAAAATGGGTGCCCAAAGCCCTCATGGATAAGCCGAAGTATGTCTTCGA
>CAZVSL010000493.1:0-4951 GCA_964629935.1 uncultured Calditrichaceae bacterium
AGCCGCCTTCAGGCGGGTTTAATTACTTGTAGCCGCAGGATTTATTCTGCGGTGGAGAAAGCGAAGTACATCGATTTGTGAATTATTCAAGCTAGAGCTATTTTAATTTCTCCGCGATTGAAGAAAAGATATTTTTCAATTCATTCGCTTCTGGTGCAATCTTTCTGCCTCATCAGCGTTTTGCAGCCGCTGGGTTTCATGGATCAATCTTGTGCTTCAAGATCATATTCTCGTTTGGAATTTTGAGCAATGGACATTTGTGATTTATTTGTGCACAATAAAGAGGTCTTTCACTGATTATTCCCGAATCACCTCCAACTCACCCGCCACAAGCTGTTCCGCCAAATCCCAGTCTATCTGATCCATTGCATCGATATCCCGCGTCAGTTCATCCAGAATGCGTTCCTGCGCACGCCCTCTGCGCAAGGCCACGGAATAGGGGATACGGTGGAATGAAACCATGGAATATTTCGGAATAAAGCGGTCGGGGAATTTGCGCTCCAGGGCAAACTCGACTTCTTTTTTGAGCGTGAACTTTGGTTCTACCGGCGCTCACGAAATTTCTTCTGGTCTACAATGACCAAAGATTTTTGAATGGAGTCTTGGGTAAAATGACTGAGAACCGATGCTAGTGTACGGTGCACCTTGTCACTGGTGTGGGGCTTGATTTTCAAGACAATGATACCAAGGTAGTCTGCTGGTGGATAGAGCAGGATATTGGACAAATCCATGTCCCGCGTTAGGAAGACGCGGTTTCAGCGACAGCCCTATCCAGGACAACATGGTCATGAGCACCGCTCAGGTTTCGCTCTTCCACCGTTGCTACATCATGGCCGAGTTGTTGGACGAATTCACGCGTGATTTGCCAGATACACTCGTCGATGAAGATTCTCACGCGTCTGGCTCGCTCATGAAGTGCACTTCTTCATTTTGCACAATTTGGCGTGCATAGGCAATGCACGCTTTAATGTCTTCCTTTGAAAGTTGAGGGTAGTATTTTGCAGTGATCTCACTGAATGAAATACCCGTCTCAACAAGCTCCAAAACCATATATACTGGAATTCGTGTCCCTTTCACACAAGGCTTACCGCCAAGAACGTTTGGATTTGATACGATGCGATCATTCATGGTCTTGATTTGCTCCTATATTGAATTGACGAAGTTATTATTCTAGCAAAACTCACTTAAAAGCGCAATGGTTCATCTTTGCGCCTGGTCATCTCCATTATTCCCGAATCACCTCCAGCTCACCCGCCACAAGCTGTTCCGCCAGGTCCCAGTCCATGTCATCTATAGCATCAATATCCCGCGTCAGCTCATCCAGAATGCGTTCCTGCACGCGTCCTCTGCGCAAAGCCACGGAGTAGGGGATCCGGTGAAACGAAACCATGGAATACTTCGGAATAAAGCGGTCGGGGAATTTGCGTTCCAGGGCAAACTCGATTTCTCGCTTGAGTGTGAACTTGGGGTCTGCCACGTGGTCGCGCATTTCCAAATAATTATTGAGCGAGAGCTCGGCGATGGCGTCGGCATCGACCTTGCGCGTGCGGTCGAATTCCACGAAAACCCGCTCCCAGCTCTGAAACTGGCTCAGACATGCGTTCAGAGCAAAGCAGTCCTCGAAGCCACAGTTCATGCCCTGACCAAAGAAGGGCACGATGGCGTGCGCGGCATCGCCGAGCAAGCATGCTTTGTCACGGTAGTGCCACGGGTAGCAGCGAATGGTGGCGAGCTGGCCGGTAGGATTGCCAAAGAAATCATCGAGCAAAGTCGGCATCAGCGGCACAGCATCCGGAAATTCCGCCTCGAAAAACGTTTGCACCGATTCTTCCGTTCTCAGGGCCTCGAAGCTTTTCTCGCCGTGCATCGGAAAGAACAAGGTGCAAGTAAAGCTGCCATCGAGATTTGGCAGGGCGATCAACATATAGGCGCCACGCGGCCATATATGCAGGGCGTTGGCATCCAGTTTGAAGTTGCCGTTCGCATCGGCCGGGATCGAAAGCTCTTTGTAGCCGTGTGCCAGCTCTTCGCGCGAGCAGGATATGGCCCGCGTTGCCATCATGGCGTCACGAATGGCTGAGGCTGAGCCGTCCGTGCCGATAATGCGGTCAAAGGCATATTCGTTCACCTGATTGCTGGTCTCGTCGTTTATAGCAATCATGCTGCGTTCGAAATCGATGCCGGTGCAACGCTCGTTAAAGCGGATGATGACCTCCGACGCTTCGGCGGCCTCCATCAGGACTTTGTTGAGCTCGGCGCGTGAAACCGAGTTGATGACTTCGCTTTCTTTCTGGCCATAGGGCACAAATGTCTGGTCGCCGTCAAGGGCATGTACCATGCGCCCCTTCATGGGGATGGCGAGCTGCATGACGGTTTCCTGCAAACCCACCTGCTCCAGGGCGTGGATGCCGCGTCTCGACAGCGCCAGATTGATGGAGCGCCCGGCGCTGATATCCACAGTACGCATGTCGGGCCGGCGTTCATAGACCTCGACGGCGTAACGTCGCCTGGCCAAATAAATTGCCAGCAGCGAGCCTACCAGGCCGGCGCCGACTAATGTGATGTTTCTTCCGGAGGACATATTATGATGATAAACTCGAAATTCGAAACACTAAATTCGAAACAATCATGCTCCTTTATTAAGCCACGGATTGACACTGATGGACACGGATTTTGGTTTCTAATTTTTTGGAAAGAAACTCCCTTGAAACGACAATCAGTCTTGTCGATGCACGTAACTTGATACTCAACATACGAGTCACCCTTCGACTTCGCTCAGGGTGACCCCTTCGACTTCGCTCAGGGTGACGGCTTCGACGGAGTTTATCCTGAGCCATGTCGAAGGGCTCCCAAGAAACGCTCAGTCAGCGAGCGCATGTGAGTCAGGCTGAGCCCTTCATCTGAGTCAGGCTGAGCGGAGTCGAAGCCTGACGGTCTATCGTTTTAGCACTAGTTCTACTAATAGAAGTCAGTGGAGAACCCATGTCACCCTTCGACTTCGCTCAGGGTGACCCCTTCGACTTCGCTCAGGGTGACGGCTTCGCCTTTCGCGGGCAGCGCAACACATGTGAGTCAGGTTGAGCGGAGTCGAAGCCTAACGTTCTCTCCTGAGAAACCAAATCGTTTCTTACCGTTGTCTAGTTATCCTCTTCATTTTTCATTATGTTTTCTTGAGTCAGCACGTTATCCGGTTTGTGGTTCGTTCTTGAATACCAACTTGTCTCCAAAAAGATTCAGAATTACCGACCAGCAGAATCCGCCCACCACCTTGGCGGCAAATTGGCCCAGCATAATGCTCCACAGCAGGGGAAAGCCAAATGCCAGAGCCGGGAACACAAACGAGTCTACTGCCGCACTCGGCACATTGGAGCCGTTGATGCGAAGCCAGCGTGGCTGCCCGCCGAGCAGATGGTAGACGACACCATCCACGGAGGCGGCGCTGGCAAAGGCCACGAACGAGGCAAGAGCGATAGGTCCCGCTCTCGGACTCAATAAATATGACAACACTGAGCCGCTGGCTATCAGGGCAGCCATTTTCAGAAACAGACGATTGCCCTGCCAGGCTTCATGCAAGCGGTCGCGCGCCGTCAGATCCAACCCGATAAACAGAAAGGCGTTGATGATGGCTACGCCCGGTCCCCAAAGCGCGACCGTGATATTGGCCAGCACGATGGCGGCCAGATACATGCCGACATAGAGCATCAGAACTCGCCGAGCTGCTCCGTCGGAATCGCCATTTCAACCAGCATCACCGGGATTTCATCATCGACGCGATAGATGAGCGATTCATCATCGGTGATCAAAGCTTCCTGCAGCGGCTCTTCGACCTTGTTGCCATCTTTGAATTTTACTTTACCGGCCGCGATTTTCTCGTTGATCTTGTCGATTCGCTCCTGCGCCAGCACCTTGAGGTCCTTACGGGTCTCCGGGCAGCAGAGAATTTCCAGCAGCTCCTTGTCGATGGGCATTGGGGGTCCTTTCCTTGTTGCATGCGATTATGAATTTTTACCACTAAGGCGCTAAGAGGCACGAAGGTGCACAAAGTTATAAAGAATAGTATGCTTAGACCAGTATTTTTTGAATAGTTGACCGATATCTTCGACCTCTCTGTCCTGATGTTTTTTGGTAAATTGGTGATCTGGAGCGGCTTTCGACGGGCTACTTGCCGCTCCAGATCTGTTTTGATATTCGTCCCACCGAAGGGTGGGAACCGGAACGGACTCTGGACGGTGGCATGCACTCTCGAGGCCGTCCGTGAACGGCTGGACTCCGGCATCCAATTTCAGCGTCCTGGGCGCAGCGAAAACCAATATTGTTGTTGCGATTGGTCGGATTGTTCCTGTTGCGATACGCGCAACGCAGATTGTTTGGATAAAGTCCAAATGTGCCATTTTATAATATGATTTTCAGCCAATTGAAAAATTCCTTTCATTATATCATTTATGATGAGACGTGACATTATCGGATTTCTTTGATTTCGCGTCTCAATTTGTGTGAACCCCATGAGATAGTGGATTCCATAGTTTCATCTGAATTGTTCTATTCGATCCCGATTTTTTCCGGTATCAATTTTTGACGTCAATACGTGCTGAATATGAAATGGATATACAGGTGCGCCAACGTTTGCATGCGGTCGGCCAACAAGAACTTCTGATCGCGTGGAAATTTGGCCAATTGCGGAATGAGATACAAGAGAAAATCGTAAGTCAACGTGAGAATATTTTCAGAATAGCCCATTTTTCAAAAAAAATTCGAGGCGCTCGCTAACGCTCGCGCCAAAGGGTAAAAAGCGTAAAAAGAACTCAAAGGGTAACATGAATTTAGCGGCTGTCCTGGGCGCAGCGAAAACCAATACCGTTGCCGCGACTGGTCGGATCGTTCCTGTTGCGATACGCGCAACGCAGAACGTATGGATCGTAGCTCCAGGCGCCGCCCCGCAACACCCGCTCCA
>CAZVSL010000494.1:0-1965 GCA_964629935.1 uncultured Calditrichaceae bacterium
GCGCTTGAGCATAAATATTTTCGGATCGTCGAGATTATCATCGAGCGATGATTTGGTTACGGCGAGCAGCGTGCCGTCCTCCCCACATACGAGCGAAAGATTGATATGGTCATCGGCGACGTTGCCGAGGCTGGGATCGGACAGGGCGACTTCGCGCGGTTCCCAATCCTGGTCCGGCCGGTTGTCCTTGTGCACAGCAAAGTACATCTTTTCATCGGGCTGATGACTCCACAGCACGCCTATTCTGTCACCGCCAAAGGCGATAATCGAGCAGATGTCATCAGAGAGTGTACTGCTCTCCTGAACCGGTAGCTGGAACGGCTCCCCCCAGCTCGTATCATCCCCCAGGGTGCGATTGACATAGACCTTCTTTGCATGGTTCCATGTCGCCCACAACTGGCCGGTCGAATCTTTGGTCAGAACCAGTGATTCTGTTTTCTGATCATTGATAAAAACCGGGAAGCCGGCGTCCACTGTGTAGGATTTGGTTTGGGAATTATAGCTGAAGCGGTAGAGCCTTGCTCCTTGCGGGCCCATGGATTTGGTGCTGTGATTCAACTTGGCGCGGGAGGCCACGTACAGCTTATCGTCCTCCGAGAGCACGTCCGCGCTCGATCTTGGTCGTTCATCTACATCTGGTCCGACATTTTTCCAGCATTGGTTGGCCAGATCAAGCCTGTGAATTCGAAAGCGCAGCCGGTCGGAATCCCATAAGATACCCCACCAAAAGCCGTCGTGATACCATAATTTGCTTTCTGGCTTGGCTTCTGTTGGAGACGAGGTAACACTGCCGCCGCTGTATTTGAAGTCGCGGTAGCCGGCCTCAACCGGGGTTGAAGAGCATTCCTGCGCCGTCGCCGGCGTATGCAGCAGCAACAAACCTATGACAAGAGAGCAGATTTTAAGCGGAATAGACCACATCCCTGTAACGCGTCGAGCAATCCCTTCAGCCAATTATTCCCCCTGTTTATGCCGTGAAGTTCAGCCTTAATTCAGCAGAGCAGCAAGCATATTCGGATATGAGACGCCCTGTAGGTGATTAAGATTTTGTAAGAATCCGTTTGAATTAACATTACATACACTCATACACGCAAACGTGCAGAGTGAGGCAATGGCCAAACTTCAGAAAGATGGCGCTCTTTGTTTGCGAAAAAGGCCGGCGTTCTTTTAGAGCGCGCTGGGTCATCACGCAAAATTGAGCGCTAACATCAGGAGAATTCGGTCATGCCGGTGGGTGCGTTCGGGGTGAGTGTTGGTTCAGACTTTTGCTTTCTGTGTCTCCATCTGTCAATGTAGGTGAACCATCTTTGCAATCGGATTCGCAAGACGGGCAGTGAAGATTTGCGGGTAATATTCGTTCGGTGCAAACGCAGGAGGTCATCGCTGCGCAAATCATTGTGGCCATCTACCACCGTGAAGGCCAGGGTGAAACCCTCCTGCCTGAGCATATCCACCACGTCATCATTGTGGCTGCCATTTGGGTAACAGAAAATGGGCAAAACTTCACCTAACTCGCGCGCCATATCCTGATGGGCGCCGAGGATCTCGCGCTGTAGTTGTTCGCGGGTGAGCCGGGTCATGAGCGGATGGGTTTGTGTGTGCGGTCCCAAAGTGACGCCTTCCCGAACCAAAGCTCGCAGTTCATCCCAGCCCAGAACGGTTTTCCCGGGATGAACGCCGTTGCCGAGCGCAGCACATACGTCGTCCACAAATTTCATGGCTGCCGTGTGTGGCAATAATTTCACATGATGTTGGAGCTGACGAATGGCACGTTCTTTGGCCTCGTTTGTCGTGAGCGCTATCGTGCCAACCGGAGCAAGGTTTAGTTGAGCTACGCTTGTACTCTTGACAACGCTGTAGAGTCTGTCCCACCAGAACATGCGCTGTTCATCATCAGGATAGGCGGTGGGCACGAAAACTGTCGCGGGCAAGGTGTGATGTTTCAAGCAGGGCCAGGCAAACTCC
>CAZVSL010000494.1:1975-4950 GCA_964629935.1 uncultured Calditrichaceae bacterium
CAATAGGCATCATCAAAAGTAATCAGGAGCGCACGCTTTGGCAACGCATGGCCATGTTCAACGGCAGCAAGGACATCGGCCATGGCAACAACATCATAATTTTTGGCGAGAAATCTGATGTGCTGCTCAAAGACTTCCGGCGTTGCACTTATGAGCTTGGGATCGAGCAGAGGAGTTCGGTGTGGATCGTCGATTCTATGATAGGTAACTACGCGCAACATCAGCAGAATATGGCCATTTGAATTGTGTTCAGTCAGTTAGCTTTAGAGTATATAGCACCTATCGTTGGTATTTTCAGAAATCGGAAAGTGAATTATTACTGAACATCGGAGGGGTGAGGCGGTTACTATGGCATTGCCATACTCCGGAAATAAAAAACCCGGCCAGTGGCCGGGCTGAAGCTGTTGAAGATTTGCACACCGACTATAGTTTCACTACAGTTGTGGCATGCATTCCTTTTGGCCCTTCTGCGACTTCGAACTGAACTTCATCACCCTGGTCAAGTGTCTTGTACCCGTCACCTTCAATTGCCTTGTAATGTACGAAGACGTCTTCCCCACCATCACGGATGATAAATCCATATCCTTTAGCATTGTTGAACCACTTAACTGTACCTGTTTCCATTTGAAAGAACCCTTTTTTTGGTTAACGTTCCGTACAACCAACTTCAAAGCCCAAAAAGAAGGATTGGTGACGGAAAATGGCCAAAAACAGCTATATACCACTCCCACCGGTTAGTATGAAGTACTTAAGACAACCTATAGAAAAGTAAAATTAAATATTTTGAAGGGCATTAGAAGAGGTGCACATTACTTAACTTAACGAAGAATATGCAGAAATGACTTAAAAAAATCAAGCACTTTTTTCATTTCTGCAATATTTACACTTTAAATTGTCATTTTCTTATATATATTTTACACTATGAAACTAAAAACGCAAACCTACGGAGATGGCAAGCAGGATATAGTCATTCTGCACGGATTGCTGGGATCAGCCCGCAACTGGCATTCCATCGCGCAGGAACTTTCAGCCAAACTAGACGCCCGCGTACGGGTACCTTCATTGCGAAACCATGGGGAGTCGCCACACGGCGACCATTCCGTGCCACTGATGCGGGATGATATCTCGGAACTTCTCGAGCAACAGAGTATCAATCAGCCGATACTGCTTGGCCATTCTATGGGCGGACTTGTGGCCATGGCTTTTGCCGTTCAGTATCCGGATAAGCTGAAAGGTGTTATTGCGGCAGACGTCGGACCGGTTGTGCAGTTGGAACAAATGGCCGATGTCCTGAAAGCGATGCAGGAGCTGGACCTCACGAAAGTCAAGCGAAGGCATGATGCAGACAGGCAGCTCGCGAAAAGGATCGGGGAACGCGCTGTACGACAGTTTCTGCTGCAAAACCTGGCCAGAGCAAGCGACGGCTCATACTACTGGCAGTGCAATCTGCCCGAGCTACTCAGATTCGTGCAACAGGAAAGTGGCGAGATTCTTAAACCTGATGAAAAATATGCCGGTCCGGCGCTGTTTGTCGGCGGCGGTCGCTCACAGCATAATCTGCAAGAACAATCATCCCGTATCCGCCAGCACTTTCCGAACATGGCATTGAGTATGATCCCGGATGCCGCTCATTGGGTCCATTTTGATGCGCCGGAAAGCTTCGTGGAGCTGGTGGTGAGTTTTGTGAGAGAAAACGCAGGTTAGTAATCCATGAAGTGCTATTCCGCTGCGATCATATTTGCTGCATCTCTGCTGCCGTATGTCTGCGATCGCATCTGACTATCTCGATTTCAGCACGCGCCAGGGCATCTTCCATAAGAGAAGATAGACTCAGATCATTTTCTGCATGATGCAAACTGCGCGGGTGAGCCTTGGTTGCGGGATTCTCCGGAACAAACAGCGAACAGCAATCCTCGTATGGCTGAATCGAAGTATCGAACGTTCCGATTTTCTTAGCCAAGGTCACGATCTCTTCTTTATCGTACCCGGCCAGCGGTCTGAGAATTGGCAGGGGCGTCACCTCCCCCACCACACGGATGTTGCTGAGCGTCTGTGAGGCTACTTGTGCCACGTTCTCCCCGGTAACCAGCGCTCTCGCCTTTTCCCTGGCAGCGATTTTTTCTGCCAGTCGCACCATGTACCGACGATATAAAAGTACGCGCAGCTCCACCGGCGCCCGGGCCATTATCTCCTTCTGTATATCAATAAATGGTACGGAATATAGCCGGGCATAGAACTGAAATCGACTGAGTATTTCAACTAATCTTCGTGTATTTTCCTGGGATGCCGGATTTGTAAACGGCTGGCTGTGAAAATGTACGTAAACCAAACTCACACCACGCTTAAGCATCAAATAAGACGCCACCGGCGAATCGATGCCGGATGAGAGCAGACAGACAGCGCGTTCGCTGACGCCGACCGGCAACCCGCGCAGACCACGGATCTTGCGGGTGTACAAGAATGTCCCGCGCTCCGTGACTTCGACATGTAAGCTCATATCAGCATTGTCCAGATCGACAGTCTTATTGCAGCGTTCCCGGATGAAAGCGCCAAGCTCCCGGTTTATCTCCACAGAGTTAAGCTCAAACTGCTTGAAAGAACGTCTGGCCTGGACTCTGAAGGTTTCAAATGTTTGCCCGCTGATAAGCTTCCAGCCAGCGTCTTTTATACGGGCCATATCATTGGCAACCCTCACTCCGAAACTGAAGTTCGCTATCCCGAAGACGCGCATCAGGGAGGCTTCGATTTCGCCTTCGTCTGCCTGAGGCGACAGCATGATCACGATGCGCCCACGTTGGCGCCTGATCTCCGAATATGCTTCTAACGGCATCGCCCGTTTCAGATTCTTGATAAGCTGCTTTTCAAAGAAGCGTCGGTTCTGGCCTTTGATCGCAATCTCGCCGTAGTGAATGACCACAATTCTCTGTATGTTCATAAGTTCTATTTGCTCTTACCTGAATCGAGCGATTCTCTTG
>CAZVSL010000495.1:0-4933 GCA_964629935.1 uncultured Calditrichaceae bacterium
TATCGTCCCAATCGATCTTGAGCACAATATCTTCAAGGTCAGCAGCGCTGTAGCCAATCGCATAGAGTCCGCCCACGATGCTGCCCATGCTGGTTCCTGCAATATAGTCTATGGGCAGACCTACTTCCTCAAGCACTTTCAGAACCCCGATATGAGCAAATCCCTTGGCTCCGCCGCCGCTAAGCGCCACGCCAACAGTGGGTCGTTCCTGAGCAAAACTGGGGCAAAACTGTCCGAGGAGTAACAGGCCGCAATACAGGCAGGAAAAGCGGAAAGTTGATTGAGCTCTTGGATGCATACCCATCCTACTTCCATGCCGTGAGGATAGTTTCTTGGTAAGCGTGCAGGATTGAAACAGGAGGCATGTGCTGAACAAATCAGGCTGAATGTTCAGGCCCGGCGGCGCAACCGTGCGTGATGCCGGGCCTGAAATTCCCGAAGTCTAGAAACCGTTTGGCTCGAAGCTTTGCAGGGCTTTCATATATTGGGCGCGCTCGAATGCGCCGGGATTGGGGCAGTTTTTCTGGCTCAGAGAACCCTGCATCTGGCGGATGGATTCATATTCGTTTTCTTCCATCCAGTCTAGCATACCTTGTTCGATGACACGAATCTGATCGATGCCGTGCTTGAGCAAAACAGAGCACAACATGGCAACGTTTGCCCCGGCCATTATCATTTTGATGGCATCGTGCGCTTTGTGAATACCGGAGGTGGCAGCGAGGTCGGCGAGCACCTGTTCATACAGAATCGCGATCCAACGCATGGGCAGGCGCATGGCCATGGGCGTGCTCAGCATAACACGCGGCGTCACATCCAGCAGCTCCAAATCGATATCGGGCTGGTAGAATCGGTTGAACAGCACCAGGGCATCAGCGCCGGCTTCATCTACCTGCCTGGCCATATTGGCAAAGTTGCTAAAAAATGGGCTGAGCTTGACGGCGACGGGAATTTGCAGCACAGATTTGACCGCTTTCACGATGTTGATGTAGTTTGCCTCCACCTCTGCGCTCGAGAGCTCAGGGTTGGTTTCGATATGATAGATGTTGAGCTCTAACGCATCTGCGCCAGCTTGTTCCATCGACTTGGCAAACTCCGTCCAGCCACCCGGAGAGTTGGCGTTCAGACTTGCGATCACAGGCATGTCAACAGCCTCTTTTGCCTTGCGGATGTGGTTGACGTACTCATCCGGTCCCAGCACAAACTCTTCCGGTTCCGGAAAGTAGGTCAGTGATTCTGCGAAGCTCTCTGTACCGTAGGACAGGTGGTGCTCCAATTCATGTGTTTCCCGTGTGATTTGCTCTTCGAACAACGAGTGCAAAACGACTGCGGACGCACCAGCATCTTCCATTCTTTTGATATTGCCGATGTCTTCGCTTAGCGGTGAAGCAGAAGGAACCAGAGGCGTGCGCAGTGTGAGGCCCAGATAGTCAGTAGTTAAATCCATGGATCGTACGACCTTCCTCTATTATATAGATATTTGTTTGTTTCTACTTATAGAGCTGTTACCGCTGCAGAATAAGTCCCGCGCGGCTGCATGGCGGAACCGTCTGCACACAGGTTCCACCCTTGCCGGGGATTTAGCCTGATGGTGTTAGCACCAGGCTAATTCTGACTTACTCTTCTCCTAATTTCTCCCGTCGTTCTGCCAGATATTCATAGAACCGATAGCGGGAATCCGCTTCCTTTTGCGCCTGGCTCAGCAAGCGTTTCGCCTGCTCGGGGTTGCTCTTGCGCAGCATTTTGAAGCGATTCTCGCGGTACATGTAGTCCTCGACGGATATCTTGGGCCGCCGGGAGTCCAGCGTGAGGGGGTTTTCACCCTGTTCTGCACGTTCGGGGTTGAACCGATAGAGCAGCCACTGGCCGGATTCCACAGCCGCCTTCTGATTCTGCATGGCCGTGGTCATATTGATGCCGTGGGCAATGCAATGGCTATAGGCGATGATCAGCGACGGCCCGTTGTATGCTTCGGCTTCGATGAATGATTTCAGCGTGTGCTCGTCTTTGGCGCCCATGGCTACCTTGGCGACGTAAACATTGCCGTAGGTCATGGCGATTAGACCAAGGTCCTTCTTCGGCGCCGGTTTGCCGCCTGCAGAAAACTTCGCCACGGCGCCGAGCGGTGTGGCCTTCGATGTCTGGCCGCCTGTGTTCGAATAAACTTCTGTATCAAGCACGAGAATGTTGACGTTGCGGCCGGTTGCCAGCACATGGTCGAGGCCGCCAAAACCAATGTCGTAGGCCCAGCCGTCGCCGCCCATGATCCACACGCTCTTCTTGACCAGATAGTCAGCCAGGCTCAGCAGGGATTCGATCTGTCCTTTCTGGACTTCGTCTGCCGCCTTAGTATCCTTTAGTTTGCGTTTGAGCTGTTCAACACGGCCACGCTGCTCGAAAATGTCTGCTTCATCTTTTTGCTCTGCTTGCAGCAGCGCTTCGACCAGCTCATCACCGATTGCACCCGACAGGGCTTTGAGCAAATTGTTTGCCTGATCGATTTTCTTGTCGATTGCCAGCCTGAAGCCAAGCCCGAATTCGGCATTGTCTTCAAACAGAGAGTTCGACCAGGCCGGGCCACGACCTTCAGCATTCTTGGCCCAGGGCGTGGTCGGCAGGTTGCCGCCATAGATGGATGAGCAGCCTGTAGCGTTGGCAACCAGGGTGCGGTCGCCAAATAACTGAGACACCAGCTTGACGTAGGGCGTCTCGCCACAACCGGTACAGGCGCCGGAGAATTCAAACAGCGGCTCCTGAATTTGCTGGTGACGAATTTTACCGGGGTCGAGGCGGTTACGGTCGAGTTCGGGCAGCTCCAGGAAGAAGTCCCAGTTCACGCGTTCCTGCTCCAGCAGCGGTTTCTGTGGCACCATATTGATCGCCTTCAGGCGTGCAACCTCTTTGTTCTTGGCCGGACAGACGTCCACACAAATGGCGCAGCCGGTACAATCTTCCGGCGCGACCTGAATCGTGTATTTCAGACCTTTCAAGTCCCGGTCTCTTATGTCTGTGGCCTTAAAGGTCTCGGGTGCGTCGCCAAGGTGGCTCTCGTCATACGCTTTGATACGGATGACGCCGTGCGGACAGACCATGGCACACTTACCACACTGGATACACACCTCCGGGTCCCACTCGGGGATCTCGAGGGCCAGATTGCGTTTTTCCCATCTTGCTGTACCCGTGGGGAAGCTGCCGTCACACGGCAGGGCGCTGACGGGTAAGTCGTCGCCGCGTCCCGCGATGATTGTGCCGAGCACATCGCGCACAAATTCCGGCGCTTTGTCGGATACCGGCGGCCGCATTTCAATCTTGCCGTTGCCGTTCACATTTTCCGGTACCGTGACTTCATGCAGATGCGCCAGCGTATTGTCGACAGCGCGCAGGTTCATGTTGACGATTTCTTCGCCTTTCTTGCCGTAGGTTTCGTGGATAGAATCTTTGATCGCTTTGATGGCCTGGTCTTTTGGCAACACATTTGAGATGGCAAAGAAACAAACCTGCATGATGGTGTTGATGCGTTGTCCCATCCCGCTGTCGCGCGCTACGCTCGTGGCATCGATGACATAGAATTTCAGCTTCTTATCGATGATCTGTTCCTGAAACTTGTGCGGCAAAGTCGACCACACTTCGTCGGGCCCCTGAGGCGTGTTCAACAGAAAAGTGCCGCCGGGAACGATTTCGTCGAGCATGTCAAATTTTTCCAGAAAGACCGGCTGATGGCAGGCTACAAAATTGGCTTTGTTGATGAGATAAGTCGAACGAATTCTGTCTTTGCCAAAGCGCAGGTGAGAAACGGTAACCGCGCCCGCTTTTTTGGAGTCATAGACAAAGTAGCCCTGGGCATGGTTGTCGGTATTCTCACCGATGATCTTGATGGAGTTTTTGTTCGCGCCCACGGTACCATCTGCACCCAGGCCATAGAACAGGCCGCGGAATACCGACTCCGGCTCGATCGAAAACTCAGCATCATAGTCCAGGCTGGTGTTGCTAACATCGTCTTTGATACCGATGGTGAAGTGATTCTTGAGCTGCTTGCCATCCAGATGGTCGAAAATCCCCTTAATCATCGCCGGGGTGAACTCTTTGGAAGACAAACCATAGCGCCCGCCGATGATCTTTGGCGTTTGTTTCAGGTTGCCCCAGCCTTCAACCGCAGCTTCGTGAATCGCGTTGACGCTGTCCAGATGCAGCGGTTCACCGGGTCCGCCCGGCTCTTTGGTGCGGTCCAGCACCGCAATGCTCTGCACGGATGCGGGCAGGGCTTCGACAAAGCGCTTTGAATCAAACGGCCGGTACAGCCGGACTTTCAGGACGCCCACTTTTTCGCCCTGCGCGTTCAAATAGTCCACGGTTTCGTGTGCGGTCTCACAGCCTGAGCCCATAAGAATGATAACCCGCTCTGCGTCTTTGGCCCCGTAGTACTCGAACAGGGAGTAGGCGCGGCCGGTTAGCCTGGCAAATTTGTCCATTGCTTTTTGCGTGGTCTCGGCGCAGGTTGTATAGAATGGGTTGACGGTTTCGCGTGCTTGAAAAAACACGTCCGGGTTCTGCGCTGTGCCGCGCAAAACAGGATGGTCTGGTGAAAGCGCGCGTTCCCGGTGTGCGAGAATGTATTTTTCATCGATCATATTCCGGATGACATCGTCTTCGATCATGGCGATTTTTGCCACTTCATGCGAAGTTCTGAAGCCGTCGAAGAAGTGCACGAACGGGATGCGCGCTTCCAGGGTCGCTGCCTGTGCGATCAGCGCAAAGTCCATCGCTTCCTGCACCGAGGCTGAGGCGAGAAGGGCGTAGCCGGTAGCGCGGGTTGCCATCACGTCGCTGTGGTCGCCAAATATGGAAAGCGCTTGTGCAGCGAGAGAGCGTGCCGCCACATGGAATACTGTGGGCGTCAACTCGCCGGCGATTTTATACATGTTGGGGATCATGAGCA
>CAZVSL010000496.1:0-4929 GCA_964629935.1 uncultured Calditrichaceae bacterium
AGGGTGTTGGCGAACCGACTTTTGCGGTTAAGCACGCTCTCGCGGAATTCAAGCTCTGCTTGCAGACTCGCGCGCCTGTCTTTGAGCTGCTCGATCTGCTGCAGTTGCGTCTGCACGGCTTCGACTCTCACCAGCCAACTACTGTGCTCCCGCTTCGCGAACCAGTGCGCGCCAAGAGCCATCAGGAATAGAAACAACAGGGTTGTAAACAGGCTGAGGCATATTGTCACGATTTGAGCTTTTTGGCGACAGGTTTCGTATTCGTCAGCAAGCTCCGCCGGTCGCAAATCCTGCCAATCTGCAGCAGGATAGAAGTGCTCGATGGCAATACCTGATGCGAGTAGATCCAGCTCGCTGGTCTCTGCTGCGTTCTTACCGAATTCATTACGCAAGAGCAGCAGGACCTCTTTCGTCCTGCTGGCGGTTGCCGGATTCCCGGCGGCGACGATCCTTGCCAATCCCGCGTTTTTAGTCGAGGCGATTATTTCATGCTTCAGATGGTCCTGCCAGCCATTTGGGTCCTGTAGTACGGGAATTGGTGTATACTTTTCGACCTCGCCGGCCTGGATAGAAAACAGATTCAGATGGACATCGCAATAGAGCAGCGCCAGGTTTTGTTGCTGAGATTCCGGAAAGGCGGATGGCAGGGCGCTGAGCACCAGCGTCGGATCACTGAGCATGGCCGCCACCGGGGCGCCCGTCTGCTTCAACTGCTTTGCCCACAGTTCAATCTCATCACGCCTGGCAATGGTGATCATGGCCCAATCAGGTCTGTGTAGGTTGCGCACCATACGATAGCCCGGCACGGCATCATCCGGATTCATGCCCGGTGGCAAAAGTTGACGAGCCTGCGACGTCACGATTTCGAACGGCTCCGTTGTATCCTCACTCAACTGCAACCAGTGATGCTTGCACTTTTGCTGTGGCAGAGAAAGGATGAGCGGCACGGACAGCGAATCACGCTCTGCCAGGCATTTTTGAATCAAAGTGATTGTGTCTTCGATGCTACGCTCTGTTTTGCATTTGTAGCGGTGTGTTGTGCTGATGTGCAGCTCCCGGCGCGTTTTCCTGAACATCGTAACCGAAAAACCTGAAGTGGCTACAGTAACAACACACAGGTGATTGCGTTGACGCCAGGTTTCATAAAGATCTTGCATCACTGATGTCATTGCATGATTCCCATTTCGTCGCCGACGTAATACACATGCGGCGTCAGGTAGATGATGAGCTCAGCGCTGGTCTTGTTGTAAGACCGGCTCTGGAACAGCTTGCCAAGAAGTGGAATGCTACCCAGGATTGGAAATTTAGTCACCGAATCAGAATCAAACTCCTGGATGAGACCGCCGAGGATGATGGTCTCGCCATCTTTGAGCTTAACTGTGGATTCCAGGATGCGATGGTCGATCGTTGGCGGTTTCGATGAGTCGAGGCCATTCTTGGGCGTGCTGAACTCGGGACGAATTTCTGCAATGATTTCGCCGGTGGCCGTGACCCAGGGCGTCACTTTCAGCAGCATCTCGGCGGTGATGGTCTCAAAGCGCTCCGACTCTTGCAGCACCACTTGATTGGTTCCTGAGATCGGCGTCTCTGTTTTCAAGATGAAATACTGCGTCGTGCCAATGCTGATACTGGCTGTGTGGCCGTTGAGCGTCGCGATTTGCGGACGCGAGCGCACGTTGGCCTTGCCTTCATTTTCCAGCGCCTTGATTTGCAGATAGAAATTCGCCGGCAGCTTTGTGATGCGGGACAAACCGAGGCCGCCGCCATAGTTGTCAAGAATATTGTTGATCTGCTCGCCTGAGGCGTTAACGTCAATCAGCGGAAACAGTGAGTTTACGCGTGCGCCGGTGGTATCCGGTGTGCCGCCGATGCTGGCTTTGATGCCAAATTCACCCAGTTTTTGCCTGTTCAAATCCAGCACCAGAGCCTCGATCAGAACCTGTGGAATGGGCTGGTCGACCTCTTTGACGAAGCTCATGATTTCTGCGATAACCTCTGGAGCCGCCAACACCACAAAGCCGTTATGCTCCTTGACAGGCTTGATCGATGCCACGCTGAGCAGCTCCTGGGGCAGCATTTCCATGACCTGCTCAACCTTGAGATGGTTGAGGCGGATGAGCCGGGCGCGATTCATTTCCTGCAGCGTCTTACCTCCGACGTAGTACACGTTTTGCTCCCGGCGATATTGCAGTGGTGTGCCCCGCAGAAGATTGCTCAGCGTTTGTGAAAGCGGCATATCGGAGAACCTGGCTGTGACTTCGCTGGCAGCATCCTCATACATGATCAGGCTGCTGTTGGTTCTTAGAAAGATTTCCTGCAGCACCTCATGCGTACTGGCGCCGGCCACGTCCACTGAGACCAGCGTGTCCTTGACATCGATCCAGAACCTTTTGTCTCGCCCCGCCCTGCCGTTTGCGGCACGGCCGTTGCTATCCGGTGGCAGATTCTGGCTTTCAATAAGGAAGATTCCCTGGTTGTCCCGCAGCGAGAATCCGTTGATGTTCAGGAGCGTGGTCAGGCCCTGCTTGAATGGCACATCCTGTAGAAATCCGGAAATCGCGCCATGTACCCCCTGACCGACAACGACATTGAAGCCCGACTCCCGCGTCAGAGCCTGTGCCACCTTGTCCACCGGTTCGTTTTTTAGATTGACGGTCAACTTATTGTTCTTGTATGTAATGTCCAGTGGTGGTGGCGCCGGCTCAGGAATGTCCGGACGCAGGAAACGCAGAATGCTGCCCTTTCTTTCCAATATCAAACCGTTCCGGTCAGCGATGAACTGCAAGGCATCCATAACGGGAATATCCACGAGATGCAGCGACAACGGTGTCTGGATTCCGTTTTCGACAAAGATGTTGAGATTGTATTTTGTAGCAATCGCCCGTACCACATCACGCAAATCCGTATTCTTGAAATCGAGACGGTCTATCTTCACTGTGCCCGTCTGATGGTTGTTATCATGTCCCGCCCCGGGCTCTGCTGATTGGGCCATAAGCGAGGCATTGAAAGCCAGGAAAAAAAGGATCTTAATGAAGAGTTCGTTTGTCATCGCTTCGGGCCCCGTTTAGACGACTTGCTGACAATTTCTCAGAGAAAGTCTGGGAGATTTCAAATAATTTTCAATAACAAAATGGAAAAATCAAAACGACATACTAGCCTGCATTATTCACAAATCGTCACCTCCGCCACAGGATAAATCCTGCGGCTACAAATAGTTGAACCCGCCTGAAGGCGGCTTCAGCCGTCTTGCCTGAGATTAGCCTGATGGTTCACCATCAGGCTAATCTCTTCGATTTTGAATTTTGCTTTGTCATTTTGCGTTCTCGTATTTGCTCTTTGCTTTAACATAGTGCCATTTGCACGGCTCTCATGCCACTGTTTCTCTAAGCACCTCCTCTATTGTCGCCAGACCCCGGCCGATTTTCTCGATACCACTCTGACGCAGGGTACGCATACCCTCACTTGTGGCGGCACGTTTGATTTCGCTGGCTGTCCTGCCGGCTGAAATTAGTTGGGCCAGAGTCTCGCTTATCGGCATGACTTCGAACAGTCCGGTTCGCCCGCGAAAGCCGGTTTGATAGCATCGTTGGCACCCTGTCTCCACGTAGCTTGAAGGCAGCTTGCCGATATCGTTTTGTGCTTGCCGAATGGGATCGGGAGCATTTACTTTGCGCTTGCAATGTGAGCAGAGCTTTCTCACAAGTCGCTGCGCCGCCACCAGACGCACGCATGATGCTACCAGAAAAGGCTCCACTCCCATATCAACAAGTCTGGTTACAGCGCTTGCGGCATCATTGGTGTGCAAAGTAGACAGCACGAGATGTCCGGTAAGTGCTGCCCGCACGGCGATCTCTGCGGTTTCAAAATCCCGAATTTCACCAACCATGATAATATCCGGGTCCTGTCTTAGAAACGTTCGCAGCGCATGGGCAAATGTAAAACCAATGCCGCTGTGCAATTGTGACTGGTTGATGCCGGCCAGGTTATATTCGACCGGGTCCTCGATTGTGAGTATATTGACCGAGGCGTTGTTGAGATGATTCAGCGTAGCGTACAGAGTCGTGGTTTTGCCGCTGCCAGTTGGGCCGGTTACCAGAATCATGCCATAAGGTGAGGTCGTGATGTTTTTATATGTCTCGAGGTCAGTGGCGTGCATGCCGATGTTGTTGAGGTCCAATTGCAGTACTGTCTTATCCAGGATCCGTAAAACGATTTTCTCTCCGAAATCGACAGGCAAGGTGGACACACGAATATCGATTCTATTGTCATCATTGCTGACAGCGATGCGGCCATCCTGCGGTCGCCGGCGTTCAGCGATATCCAGCTCAGCCATGATCTTGACCCGCGACACCAGGGCGTGTCTCAGAGCCAGCGGTATGAATTTGCGTTCATGCAAGGCGCCATCTATCCGAAAGCGTACCCTGACTTCATCCTGCAGGGGTTCGATGTGGATATCACTGGCATGCTGTGCAATGGCCTGCGCGATGATGTCGTCAATTATCCGGACTACTGATTTTTCGTCTCCCGCGTCATGCTTGTGCGTCATCTCTGCCCGATTACTCCCCTTGAGATAGGCCTCCTGCGTAGTTTCAGAAAATGCAGACGGGCTGCCATAGACGTCGGTGAGCGCCTGCTCGACCTCACTTTGCGAATATTGAACAAAGGATACCGGCTGGTTGAGTATGAATTCCAGATCTTGCTTAACCAGAGCATCGTGGTGCAGACATGTGGCTAACACCAGAGAACCCTTGCTACGGTGCAGAGGCAATACTCTGAAATGCAGGGCGGTCTCTTCGGGCAGAAGGCGCACCAATTCAGCGTCCAGGTCCCTTTTGAGTTCTGATTTGTTTTTCATTTTGGCCTGCAATGGTAAAAGACCTTGTCTTGATGATCAGCTCGATATCCTGCAATCGTTCCGGATTCAATTCG
>CAZVSL010000497.1:0-3290 GCA_964629935.1 uncultured Calditrichaceae bacterium
CCCATTGGTGAAGATTTCCTTGCATGAATCGTTCAATTTGGGAAACAATCTGGTGATAATTGTGAGGAAGGCCTGGGCTACAAGTAGCGCTCTTTCAGGATATTCAGATGGTGCCGTTCATGGCCAGCGATGATCCAGGCAAGCGACCTGACCGTAAATTCCGAGCTGCTGGCAATGCCACGCCGCATCTGTACCTCCTGGTTGAAGCTCTTGAACATGAAAATTGTCGCCGAGCGCAGAAAGTGGTGTTCCTCAGTCAGCTCGATGAGCGGCCTGGCATCAAACAGGCCGAATCTGACGTAGTCGTTTTCTTCCATGCCTGGCAAGGGCCCGGGATCATTGCGCGCAAAGCAAAGGGCGCGATAGCTGAATACGCGCTCAGCATCGATCAAATGGCCGACTACCTCCTTGATGCTCCACTTGCCATCAGCGTATCTGTGCAGCGCCTTCTCATCATCGATAGATTGTAGCAGATGACGCATCTCTTGCAGTTGGCTGCGCAGGAATGCGAAGATGTCGCCGTTGCCCAGCTCATCAATATATTCTTGGTAAAATGGCGCACATTCATTTGGTTTGGGTCTTTGCATGGAATCGTTGAATTAAGATTTTGCCTCAGCGTTCTCCGGATGGAAGAAGAGTAAACAAAAAGTAAGTCCTTGTCAAGGCAATAGTGAAACAAGGGCGTCAGCATGATGCTGAAAGCAGACAGACTGCTGTTGTCTACAACCTCAGATTTGGACCACACATTGCGATTTCTGTGGCTGTTTCCTTGCTTTTTCGATTTAGAATGTTATATTAGTCACTGCAAAATTTCGGACACTGTAATTCCTAAAAAACAAAGACTAAGCAACCTGTGTGATACATGGCAATTCCGGGAAAGATCAAACATCTTCGCGAGCAAAAACAGAAAGCCTTGTTGGGGGGCGGCGAAAACCGAATCGAAGCGCAGCATAAAAAAGGCAAGTTGACCGCCAGAGAACGTATTGAGTTGTTGGTGGACGAGGGCACGTTCCAGGAGGTCGATATGCTGGTGCAGCACCGGTTCAGCGAATTCGGACTCGATAAGCACAAGTATTACGGCGATGGCGTGGTTACCGGCCATGGCCGCATCGATGGCAGACTGGTGTTCGTTTTTTCACAAGATTTCACGGTACTCGGCGGTTCGCTGTCCGAGGCCTATGGCGAAAAGATATGCAAGATCATGGACCAGGCTATGAAGGTGGGCGCTCCTGTTATCGGATTAAACGATTCTGGCGGCGCACGCATTCAGGAGGGCGTTGTCAGCCTCGGAGCTTATGCCGACATTTTTCTGCGAAATACCCTGGCGTCCGGCGTGATTCCACAAATATCCGCGATCATGGGTCCGTGCGCCGGCGGCGCGGTCTACTCGCCCGCCATTACAGATTTCATTTTCATGGTAAAAAACAGCAGTTTCATGTTTGTCACCGGCCCGGAAGTAGTCAAGACCGTGACGCATGAGGAAGTGACATTCGATGAGCTTGGCGGCGCCGAAACGCATGCCACAAAGAGCGGCGTGTCTCATTTCACGGCCGAAAATGAGATGGAGTGCTTAAAAAACATCCGCAAGCTTCTCGGCTTCATTCCGCAAAATAACATGGAAGATCCGCCGCGGATTGAAAGCACGGATGATGCCGGTCGTATGGATAATGAGCTCAATACCATCGTGCCGGACAATCCCAACAAACCCTATGATATGAAGAATATCATCACGCATCTGGTTGATGAGAATGAGTTCTTCGAGATACATGCAGATTACGCCCAGAACATCGTGGTTGGTTTTGCCCGTCTTGACGGCCGTCCGGTTGGCATTGTCGCAAATCAACCGGCGGTTCTCGCCGGCGTGCTCGATATCGATTCTTCCATCAAAGGCGCGCGCTTTGTGCGCTTTTGCGATGCGTTCAATATTCCGATCATTACATTTGTCGATGTGCCGGGCTTTCTGCCCGGTACGGACCAGGAGTGGCGCGGTATTATCAAGAATGGCGCAAAGTTGCTTTATGCTTTCTGTGAGGCCACGGTGCCAAAGATTACGGTCATCACGCGCAAAGCTTATGGCGGCGCTTATGACGTTATGAGCTCGAAGCATATTCGCGGCGATGTCAATCTGGCCTGGCCCACCGCCGAGATCGCGGTTATGGGACCGAAGGGCGCGGTTGAGATCATCTTCAGAAAGGAAATCCAGGCCGCGCCGGACAGACAGAAAGCGGTCGATGAAAAAATCGAAGAATACCGCCGGCGTTTTGCAAATCCGTATACAGCGGCCGCCCGCGGCTACATCGATGAAGTCATCGAGCCGCAAGAAACGCGGCCCAGATTGATTCGCGCGCTCGCGATGCTGGAAAACAAAGTCGATAGCAATCCGCGCAAGAAACATGGTAATATTCCGCTTTGATGATGGTGAAATCCAATGTCTTCGAAGATAGGAAAGAAGCGCCAGAATGGTCTCAGACTGAAAAGGATGTCATCTGTTTATGATAAACAATAATTTACTATCAAATCATGGAGGTCATTACTATGGCAGTTGCAAGAGTAACTGAAATTACAGCTTCCTCGACTCAGGGCTTTCAGGCTGCTTTCCAGGAAGGTATCTCGAGAGCAACCGCAACGCTGAGAAATATCATAGGCGCCGAAATCGTGTCACAAAAGGCAAGAATTGAAAGCGGCAAGATTTCCGAATATCGCGTAAGAATGAAAATCACGTTTATTCTCGAGTAGTTTTTTACAGCATGTTTGTTTCGCATGGCCATTGAGTGAGCACAGGCGGACGCTCCGGCATTCTTCGATGAGTCTTGATCGGATACGGTCCGCCTGAGTATTTCGGGACTTTCGACGGACATGAGGAACGAGAGCCAAAAGAGGGGTTTATGAACATTCGCGAGGAATTGATCGACGGCGTCAAAATAATCCGTGTCGACGAGCCACGCCTGGACGCCAGCGTTTCTTACGCGCTTAAGACAGAGCTTCTCCGCCTCGTGGAGCAGGAAGGCATCGTCAATCTTCTAATCGATCTCAAGAACGTGGAGTACGTTGACAGCTCAGGTCTTGGCGCACTTCTTTTTGGGCACCGGCAGGTAAAGATGAATCAGGGCAGACTGAAACTGTTACATCTGAATCAAAAAATCAAGACGCTCATCAGCATAGCACAATTGGAAGATGTGCTCGAACAGTTTGAAGATGAGAAGAAAGCTCTGGCAAGTTTTGAATAATGGCTGAGAAGATCAAAAAGGTTTTGGTTGCCAATAGAGGCGAGATCGCGGTCCGCATCATAC
>CAZVSL010000497.1:3300-4927 GCA_964629935.1 uncultured Calditrichaceae bacterium
GACCGTGGCTGTCTACTCTGATGCTGACCGGCTTGCCCTGCATGTGCGTATGGCGGACGAAGCCTATCACATCGGCGCAGCGCCGTCTCGCGAGAGCTATCTGGTACAGGACAGAATTGTTGCGGTAGCCAGGCAGGCGAAAGCAGATGCCATCCATCCGGGGTATGGTTTTTTGTCTGAAAATCCTGAGTTTGCGGAGTTTGTCCGCAAGCAGGGCTTGATATTTATCGGTCCGCCGGCGCAGGCGATGCGACTGATGGGTGATAAGACAGCAGCGCGTGAGCGCATGTCCGATGCCGGTGTGCCCATCGTGCCCGGCACAGCAGAACCGCTTGCTGACGAGCAGACCGCCCGTGACGTAGCAAGCCAGGTAGGCTTCCCGGTGATGCTGAAAGCTGCTGCCGGCGGCGGCGGCAAGGGCATGCGCATCGTCAGAGACGAAAGTGAAATCGCCTCCGCGTTTCGGGGAGCGCGCTCTGAGGCCAACTCTGCGTTTGGCGACGACCGGGTTTATATCGAAAAGTATTTGCAGGCGCCGCGACATATCGAATTTCAAATTCTTGCCGACCAGCACGGCAACGTGATTCACCTCGGAGAACGGGAGTGTTCGATTCAGCGTCGGCACCAGAAGGTCATCGAGGAGGCGCCCTCTTCAGTGCTGGACGAAGCGTTGCGCCAGGAGATGGGAGAGGCTGCCGTACGCGCCGCGGCCGCCTGCGGCTACCAGAATGCCGGTACCATCGAGTTCATGCTCGATAGCCAGCGCAACTTCTATTTCCTGGAGATGAACACCCGGCTGCAGGTTGAACATCCCGTCACTGAAATGACCACGGGATTAGACTTGGTCAAAGAACAGATTCGAATTGCAGAGGGGGAGAAGCTCGGGATCGAGCAAGCGGATGTGCATTTCAACGGTCACGCGATCGAATGCCGAATTTACGCCGAAGACACGGCTAACAATTTCATGCCGTCGACCGGAACCATTTCATTCATGACGCCGCCAGCCGGCCCGGGCGTGCGCGACGACAACGGCTATTATGCCGGCAGTGAAGTATCGGTCTATTACGACCCACTCATATCGAAATTGATCGTTTGGGGCAAAGACAGACAGGAAGCGCTCGCCCGAATGCTGCGCGCATTGCAGGAATATTTGATTGACGGTGTTGAAACCTCGATCCCGTTTTGCCGGCGTGTTGTGTCGCATCCCAAGTTTTCAGCCGGCGACTTTGACACCAATTTCATCGAGAAGGAATTGCTGCCTGAGGCGAAGCAGAGCAAAACCAGCAGCCAGGCTGATACGGATGCCGAAATCGCAGCTTTGGCGGCTGCTCTTTTTCATCACAAATTCAGCGAAACAGAATACACCGCTATTCGCTCCGACCAAAAGGCGCTGCCACAAAGCTGGTGGAAACTGGCAGGTCGCGCGCGCCTGAAAAACGACTAACCTGAATTATTCAGGCCAATATTGAATGATAGAATGCCAGTTTGTGGATACCCTGGCCAAATGTTAGGCTGGCTTTACCGAGCCGGGAATAACGTGCAGCTTTCGTTTGTTGGGGCTGAGAAAATAAAAAGTGAGGTAAGAGTTTAGCGGTGTGAATTTCGGAGTGCAAAACTTTAGTTTTGC
>CAZVSL010000498.1:0-4883 GCA_964629935.1 uncultured Calditrichaceae bacterium
TGTTGATGAGCGCGCGGCCTTCCAGCATGTCTTCAGCCAGTGACGAAGCGCCCGTTAGACCGGTTTCCTCATCCACCGTAAACAGAAATTCCATCGGGCCGTGTTTGATGGCATCGCTCTCCATGACCGCCAGCGCTGCAGCCACACCGATGCCGTTGTCAGAGCCGAGCGTGGTTCCGGTGGCATAGAGATAACCATCCTCCTCGCGCGGATTGATGGGGTCCTTGCTGAAATCATGCTCGACGTCGGCATTCTTTTCATTGACCATGTCGAGGTGGGACTGCAGGATAGTGGTCGGCGCTGATTCACAACCTGGAGCCGCTGGCTTTCTGACCACGATGTTTCCTGTCTTATCCTGCTTGTACTTTAAGTTATGCTTCTCGGCCACGCTCTTTACATATTCTCCCATTTGTTCTTCATTCTTGGAGCCGCGTGGTATGGTAAGAATCTTATCGAAATGAGACCAGAGCTCTTTCGGATCGAGTTCTGATACGAAAGTCATACTACCCTCCGTCGTTGCATTGAGGTTATATTGTTTTGCCTGCAATATAACCAGCATGGGAAGTCTTTGCAAGTATTTTGTCAGGCTACTGATTGTCGATACACGCGGGCAACACCATTAACCACCAAGCACAAAGCGACACAAAGAAACACCAAGAATAAACAATAAGACGAATCATGCTATGTTCGATAAAGCGGCTCTGTGGTCCGCTTTGCTCTGGCATGTTTGTAACAACTAAATTCATTTGACAATACTCCATATTTTCGCTAATATTGTGGAGTATGTTCCACAAAATGAGTGTACAGAGGAAAGGAAGAGTAGATGAACCTGATTTCAAAGATATTCATTCTGATTCTCACAGCATTTGTTTTCAGCAGTTGTGGCTCGGACAAGGACAGCAGTCAGAGCGAGCAAGCTGTTAGCGAGGAGAGCCAATCCATGGGAAAATCCGAAACAGAATTGCGATCCATGCCGGCGGGGGAGCGACCGCTTGCTCAGCTCCCGGCGCATGAGCGTGCAGACTATTTTGACAGCGAACCTGAGATGGTCATCGATGAGTCGAAGATGTACATGGCGACCGTGCGCACGGAAAAAGGCGACATCACCATGCAGCTCAACGCTACGTACGCGCCTTTGCACGTCAACAACTTCGTGTTTCTGTCGCAGCAGGGATTCTATGACGGGCTGACCTTCCATCGCGTGATTCCCGGATTTGTAGCGCAGGGAGGCGATCCGCTCGGTGCGGGCAACGGCGGCCCCGGCTATACCATTCCTGCGGAGTTCGGACTGCCACACGACCAGGGCGCGGTGGCCATGGCCAGGCGACCGGACCAGGTGAATCCGGAGAAGCGCTCCAGCGGCAGCCAGTTTTATATTACGCTGGCGCCACAACATCAGCTCGATGGCGAATACTCAGTTTTCGGCAACGTTACTGAAGGTTTTGAGGTGGCGCAGCAGCTCAAAGTAGGCGATCTCATAACGCGCATCGATATTGTGGAGAAATAAAATCTGACGGTTTACGAAGCACGTTGCCCCGGCTGGAATTTGCCTGCCGGGGCTTTTTCATGCGGCTTCACAGTGGCTTGACTAATAATGTGAATAGGCTTATTTTATGCACGCTGAAGCGTGGGCTACGCACAGCGCCGGCGTGCTGAAGTTTGCATTACGTACTGCGCTGGCGCGCTGCTGCGTGCGACACGAACAGCCGGGTGGCGTGGTCGGCCAACCCTCAGGCGTGGGATATCAGACTCAGGATTTAAACAGAAAGAATCGAGATCATGCGGATTGCAATTATCGGCCTGGAGCAATCAGGCAAAACCACACTTTTTAATGCTTTGACCGAAAGCTCAGGCGATGCCGCACAGTTGGCGCGCGGTAAACAGAGTGCTCATCTCAGTATTGTCAAGGTGCCGGACCCGCGCCTCGACCGATTGGATGAACTATTTCCAACGGCGCGCAAAGTACAAGCGACTATCGAATACGTAGATATGGCCGGGCTTTCCAAAGGCTCAACCCAGCGCAAGGGCTTCCAGGAGCAATTTCTCGCCAATCTGCGCAACGTCGATGCTTTGCTTTGTGTTGTGCGCAGGTTCGAGAGCGATCTCGTGCCGCACCCGGAAGGCTCCATCGATCCTGTGCGCGACTGGTCGATCATCTCTGAGGAGTTTCTGTTTTCCGATATGGCGATCCTGGAAAATCGCATCGAGAGAGTGAGCAACGAGATCAAGAAAATCAAGGACGAGAAGAAGAAGAGCGAGTTGGCGCTGTTGCAACGTTGCTACGAAAGCCTGGAATCGGAAACGCCGTTGCGCGAGCTGGATTTCAGCGAAGATGAGGCAAAAATGTTGCGCGGCTTTCAGTTCCTGACCGCCAAGCCGATTGTTATTGTGCTGAATATCGGCGAGCATGAGCTGGATAAAGAATCGGAGCTCAGCAAGCAATACCAAACCCTCGCCGAGGGCCAGAACAAAACTCTGCTTTGCCTGTCCGCCAATCTGGAAATGGAGATCGCGCAATTGCCCGAGTCGGACAAAGCTGCGTTTCAACAGGAGATGGGCATCAGCGAGCCGGCGCTTAACCGCATGATTCGTCATTCCTACGATTTGCTGGGCTTGATTCCGTTCTTTACGGCTGGTGAGCAGGAAGTGCGCGCCTGGACCATCAGGAAAAACACGCGGGCGCAGACAGCAGCCGGCGCCATCCACTCGGATATGGAGCGCGGCTTCATCCGCGCTGAGGTTGTGGAGTTCGAGAAGCTGAGCGAGCTCGGTTCTTTCGCCAAATGCAAAGAGCAGGGCGTACTGAGACTGGAGGGTAAGGATTATATTGTTAAAAACGGTGATGTCATTACATTTCGATTCAACGTTTAAAGGAAGCCAGACTTGAAAGCGCGAGTTGTTCTCGGAATTGTCATCAGTGCTGTTTTCATCTATTTTGCTTTTAAAAAGGTTGATCTCAACGAGGCCTGGCAGGTCGCCAAGAGTGCTGACTACCTGTGGGTCTTTCCGGCCGTTATCGCGATGCTGCTTAGCCACTGGTTTCGCGCGTTGCGCTGGCGCTATTTGTTAGAACCGGTAAAACAAACGAAAATACACCCGCTCTTTTCTGCACTCATGATCGGCTATGCCGCCAACAACATTTTCCCGCTGCGTATGGGCGAGTTTCTGCGCGCCTATGCCATCGGTAAGAGCCAGGGAATCTCGAAGACCTCGGCGTTTGCCACCGTCCTGGTAGATCGACTGCTGGATATCTTGAGCCTGCTGCTGATTATGGCGATCACAGTCTATTGGTTCCCCTTACCGGAAAATATCGCGAAAGGCGCCTATGTTATCTCGGGCGGCACCATCGGCGTTATCGTGTTTATCGTGCTCCTGATGCAAAAAACTGAGCCCACACTGGCTTTTCTCGAGCGTGTGTTGCCGAGCAAACTGTACGAGCATCTGCAAAAAGTGGTGCGTTCTTTTCTGCAAGGCTTCATGGTGTTCAAAAAATCAGACCACTATCTGGTAATCATCAGCCTCTCTATCGGCGTGTGGCTGCTCTACGCACTGGTGGTGTACTTTTCATTCTTCATTTTTGATTTTCATGAGATTCACGGACTCGATTTTGTGCGGGGGCTGGTGGTTCTTGTAATCATCAGTGTGGGACTGATGATCCCGTCTTCCCCGGGGTTCGTCGGCACCTACCACTGGTTTTGCGTACTCAGCCTCGGGCTATTCGCTGTGCCCAAGAACGAGGCGGTAAGCTTTGCCGTCATCAGTCACGCCATGAACACCATTCCGATCACAATCGTTGGCCTGCTCTATTTCTGGAAGGAAAATCTGCGCTTTGCCGACGCTGTGACCGAGAAAGAAGCGGTGGACCAGGCCTCTGAGGAGGAGTCGCTGCCGGATGCAGCAGGGTGAATCCTTCGATGTCTGTACTTTTCTTTTTTATCGATGGTATCGGCGCCGGCGACCGCGATGCGGAGAAGAATCCATTTGCGCGTTTTCCAACCCCCTATTTTCCGATCTTTCAGGATGAAGCCGAGCCGGTGCAGTTGCCGCATGATGGCCTGCTGGGTTTTGCCGATGCCACTATGGATATGCCCGGCTTGCCACAGAGCGCCACCGGCCAAACCGCGCTTCTAACCGGCGTCAATACAGCGAAAGCCATTGGACGCCATCTTTCCGGTTTCCCGACTGTCAGTTTGCGCGAGATTCTTGCCGAAGAAAGCATCTTTCTGAAGCTTGAAGCTATGGGCCTGAACGCGACCTTTGCCAATGCTTTCACGCCAGAATATTTTGAGCGCCAGCAACGTCATGTTTCGGCCACGACCTGGTCGGTCAAGGCTTCGGGATTTCCTTTTCGGATGATCGAGCCGGATTTGTGGCAGGCGCACGCCCTGTCTCATGATTTGAGCAATGAATTTCTTTCTGAGCTGGGCTACGATGTGCCGATTCGCACGCCCGAGAAAGCCGCCGAAATCCTCGCCAACATCACGCAATCAGTGGATTTCTGTTTGTTCGAGTACTTTCTTACCGACATGATTGGCCACAAGCAGGATATGGCACGGGCGCAGAAAGAGTTGGACCGGTTGACTCGCTTTCTGGAAGTGCTGCTGCGCAACACCACCCTTCCTGAAACCACTGTTCTCGTCACCAGCGACCATGGCAACTTTGAAGACCTGAGCGTCGGCAGTCACACCCGCAATCCGGTTCCGGTGCTGGCGTGGGGGAAGCATCGTCAGGAATTGATACGCGGCATCCGGCGCATTGAGGACGTGACAGCGACCATTCTGGATTGTCTCAGGAGGTGAGAAATGAAAATCCAAAAACTGGCAAGCCTATCGATAAATCGATTGGTTTGAGTACAAAACGACAGCCTTTTTTGAATTCGGTTT
>CAZVSL010000499.1:0-2141 GCA_964629935.1 uncultured Calditrichaceae bacterium
GCGAAAGCAGTCTGGCCGGTGGCGTTGATTGCCGCCACCATTGGACTCGGCGCGTGGCTGGGCTCGAGAAAAGCACTGCAATGGCAGCCGGAAAGCGTTGTCAGCCAAAACATCGATATCAGCGAATCACAAGGATCTGATGTGAGCACAGGAGATGAAGCCGGGCAAAGAGTCGAAGATTTCGCTTTTGTCGGCCGGGTCGAGCCTGGCATCAATTCTGATTTTCCGGCAGGGTTTCTTTATGTTCCGCTGGTCGTCATCCTCGGGATTGCAGTATGGCGGATCAGTATCCGTCCGGAGACGGTCGTCAAAGACTCGAAAGAATTTCGGCAAGCGCTGGAGATCTGGCATAATTTCATTCACTCCAAACAGAACACCCCCCGCGCTGTGAAACGTTTCATGAATCGGTTGCGCTTTTTTGCCATGCGCCTGCCACAGGAGGAGCAATCTGACAGCGTAATGTTACGTTTGCAAAAACTTGCCGGGGCTGTGCCACTATTGCGGCGTTTTGTGCAGCCTGAAGACCGGGATTTGATACAGCAGCCGGGAAATGGTCGAATGGCCGAATCGACTCTGGTGGCGTTGAGCGCGCTTTACAATTTCAACACCGGCTGGCTGGAGGAAAAGACGCACTGGAAAGAAATACGAAGCGGCACGCTCGTCAGCAACGGCCTGTCACAATTTCAGGCAAAATGGATGGAGCAAGCTTTGCAGGAAGCCATTGCATTGCATAAGAAACATTTTCACAAGTGGCCGCCTTCAGATGAAGAAGTTGATGAGCTGCTCAGGCTCTCGCATGGCATTCGGGTTTCTTAGCCTGCATTTTTCATAAATAGGGTTTCACAAAACTCAGAAGCTATTGTTTCTAAAATGGATTACAAAATCAAAAGCATCATTTCCTGGACTTGACTAAAGTCATTGTTTTTTATGAGCAAAAAATGCCGCACACTCATCAAATGCGGCATTTTCGCGCGGTTCTTTGTCCCTTTCTTGAAGTGGTTAGGAAGTCTTCGGTTTCTGGAACTCTCGCCGTTACCACAAACAGAACAAACTAAAGCCGCTTTCTGGCGGGTTCAAGTAGAAAGCCATCTTCACGGCCATCCCGCACCGCCGCATGCGCCCGCACAAGAATAATTTCAGAGCACGCCACCGTCTGGAAAAACAGCCCGGCAAGCGCCATATCACGCCTGCAGTTCCGACGCTGCGGAAGTAAGCCCACTTGTCGGGCTGGCAAGTTCCAGCTTCATAGGCATCGGGCTCTCTCAAGTCAAGCACCAGAATGTTTAGACAATGTTACTTGCTTTTAACCTCATAAAGTGTTAAATTATATAGTTTGGACGTATTCATGCAAAAGAAGATTAATACGTGAGGTGTTCAGACTTCAGGGGGTGTGAAAATAATTTGGTGAACTTCGAAAAGTCTTCGCTTTTTTTTCTAGCCAGGCCTTGTACCATAATAGAATGCCGAGTTATTCATTCACACCCCCTAAAGGCTGTCAAGACACGCTTTCAAGAAACGCTCAGCGTTTCTTGCATGCAAAACCGCGCCCCGCGTGGACTGCGCTGAAGCGTGAACACCGCCCCCACCCTCTAAAACTCAGAATTTCGATGTCAAATGTACAATGCCAGGTTGTGCGATTACTGCAAAAATACAACTGATGCGGCTTTGCCGCCTTTGGAATAATCACGCTAACAATAAGACGGAGAAAATATGCCAAACAAAAGATACCGAGTACAATTTCCGCGGGACAATGCCAGTGAACTTGGTCAGGATGAATCGTTTTTCTATCTGATAGAGGAAGGCGAGAAGCGGCGCATCCGGATGCACGATTACAGCGAGCTTTACAAGTTCCGGGGTTTGTATGAACAAGTGGTATATGATCGGCTCAAATGTCAGTCGCCGAGTGTGGTGACGCGACTTCTCAATTCTGCAGTGTCACAGTCGCAGCAGCATCTTACCGAGCGCCGGATACTGGACCTCGGCGCCGGCAACGGTATGATGGGCGCCGCTTTGAAAAAGTATGGCGTTGCCAGGCTGGTCGGCGTCGACATTATCCAGGAAGCTCGTGATGCCGCAGAACGGGACCATCCCGACATTTACGATGCCTACTATGTGACGGATTTCTGCAACCTGGACCAGAG
>CAZVSL010000499.1:2151-4865 GCA_964629935.1 uncultured Calditrichaceae bacterium
CTGACCACGGTTGCAGCGCTTGGCTTTGGCGACATCCCGGCCCAGGCGTTCATGGAGGCGTTCAACCTGATTCAGGAAAACGGCTGGGTGGCCTTCAATATTAAGGAGACGTTTCTCGACCGCGCCGATAAAACGGGATTTTCAAAGCTGATCAGGGAGCTGATTTTTTCAGAATATCTGGACCTATGCTACCTCGAGCGCTATCGCCACCGCTTTTCTGTTGAGGGGGAACCCCTGTACTATTTTGCCCTGTCCGGGCGCAAGACCGCGGACGTGCCTGCTGAGTTTCTGGATTCCATTAACCTGGACATGGTGCAATAGATTGCTTTGCCGGCTCAGGGTTCGCCTGGCGTAACGACCATCCCAAACTTAAGTCGCAATATCAACAACACCTGCAAGAGATCGGATTTATGCGGCGACTTGCAAAACCCAAAGTAATGGCTATCTGGCTGTGCAAAATTTTGTTCTGCGGTATGTTTTTGTTGCCGGGCGAGGTGTTCAGCCAATCGCCTCTGACACGTGCGGAAAGCAGTAGCTACCAGGAAACCTCGCTTTATCAGGACGTGTTGCGTTTCCTCGATGAAGCTCAGCTCAGCGCAAGCGTGGATGTAATGCACGGGGGCTTTTTTGGAAAGTCACGGGAGGGCCGCGATATCCCTTATGTGGTGATGAGTCTGCCAAAGATATCTACGCCTGAACAAGCCCTGGCGAGTGACAAGCCAATTGTTTTCATCATGAACAACATTCACGCAGGCGAGACGGATGGCAAGGAAGCCTCGCTCATGCTGATTCGTGATATCACGCAAGGGCACTTCAGCCATTGGCTGAAGAGCATGATCCTCTTGATTGCGCCGATCTACAATGTCGATGGCAACGAGCGCATAAGCAAATACAATCGCATGGCTCAGGTGGGACCGGAAGCAGGCGTGGGTATCCGTACAAATGCGGCCGCTTTTGATCTTGCGCGTGATTATATGAAGGTCGAACAGCCGGAAGGACGGGCATTGGCTGCCCTGTTTACAGATTGGTGGCCCCATTTTACGATAGACGCCCACACCAACAATGGGTCTTACCACGATTTTGCCATCGAGTATGCCTATCCGCAGAATGCAAATGTTCAGCCTGCGCTCATCGATTACTTGAAAGACAAAATGATGCCGGCTGTTAGCAGAGCTGTCGAAGCACGCAGCGGATACAAAAGCCAGGTCTACGGCAACTTCATCGACGAATTTCACCCGAAAGAGGGCTGGGAAACCTATCCATCCTTTCCCCGCTATGGCGACCGTTATCGCGGCCTGCAAAACCGGCTGTCTATTCTGATCGAGTCCTATCCCTACACCGATTTCAAATCGCGTATCGATGCAACCTACGAATTCTTCATCGGCTGCCTTGATTATGTTGCCCAGCATCCTGATGAAATCATTGAAACAGTCCGGCAAGCGGAAGCAGAGACTGTGGCTGCCGGCAACAATCCCGGCAGCGATTCCATTGGGGTTCGCTTTAAGATGGTTGAAGATGACCAGCCTGTGGAAATTATCAGCTTCGAGATTACCCAAACAATCGATGCGCAGGGCAAAACGCACTACCAACGAACGAACGACTTGACCACCTACACAGTGCCTTATATCGGCAAATCAATTGCCACAAAAAAGGTGGCACGACCGTATGCCTATATCATTCCAAAGGCCTATGGCAACATCGTGCATAAATTGCAACAGCACGGCATCGTCGTGGAAAAGCTACGCCGGCCTCTGGAGACAGCCGTGGAAGTCTACAAGATTACGGATATGGAGTGGGCAGATGAATCCTACCAGGGGCACCATCCCGTGCATTTGACTGCCCGACCTGAAACCCGCAACATGAACTTTGAACCCGGTACTTATATCGTGCGCCTGGCGCAACCCTCAGGCAATGTCGCTGCTTTTCTGCTCGAACCCGAAACACCAGATGGCTACGGATACTGGAACTACTTTGACCAGATTAGCGAGCAAACTGTTATTATAGTTGACGATTTCCTGGACAAACTGGGACAAAGACTACTGCAACAACCGGAGATTCGTGCAGAATTCGAAAGGCTGGCTCAGGATGACCCTGAGTTGAAAACCGATCCGCAAAAGCGACGGGAGTTTTTTTTGGCGAAGAGCCCTTACGCGGATCCGAACCGATACATCTTTCCGATTTACCGCTTGCGCCACAAAATGCAAATGGCCACAGTTGTTGTCAATAAAGCTGATTAGTGAAGGACGCCATGCTATTCGGCATGGTGGATGTCCCAGTGAAGACATTGGTTTACGAGCGGATTCTGATTCGAATTTTTTGAGGAGGCAAACCGTAACCTAAATCGAGGAGGAACACCATGAAAAAGTTCGTTTGGAGCGCATTTTTCGCTTGCACCTTTGCAATTTCTTTAAGCTGTCAAAAACAAGCCCCACCACCCGACGACCCGTTGCAGGAAGGTGCGCGCCTGGTGACGGTTCTTGATTGCGATATCTGTCATTCACCCAAGAAGTTGGATGCGAAAGGCATGCCGGTACTGGCCCAGGGGGGAATGCTGGTGCCGGATAGTACGCGGCGCCTTTCCGGGCATCCGGCCGGGGCAATTCATCCAACCTGGTCGCCAGCAGATGCACAACGGGGCAGCATCGCCCTGGGCAGTCCCATGTTGACAGCCTGGGCCGGACCCTGGGGTGTAAGCTTCGGCATCAATCTCACGC
>CAZVSL010000500.1:0-4860 GCA_964629935.1 uncultured Calditrichaceae bacterium
CGCCGACAAAAGCCAGAATGTGTCCGTTGCGAGGATCTATCGAGACCAACGCCACCTCTGCCCGCACTTTATCATATATAAGCGAATCAACGAAAGTTGAATCCTGCAGCATCGCCTGCCAGTTAGCGTTGTTATTCTTGAACTCCTCGCTGAGCAGCTCTTTGACCAGATTCTTGCCGACGTAATAACTCTTTATGTCCTCCTGAACCAGGGGCATGTGTTGATCTACGATTTCCTCCGCAAGATATTGTGCCCTGGAGTCGAGAGTTGTATAGATAGACAATCCATCAGTATACAGATCGTAACCATAGTGCTCCTGCATGATCTGCCGGATATACTCGGTGAAGTAAGGCGCCAGGCCGTGTTCTTTTCGGCCATCTTTCACCACCTCAATCGGTTTCTGAATTATCTCGCGAAATTCGTCTTCTTCCAGATAACCGGTTTCGCGCATGGCATTTAGCACGATGTTACGCCGGGTCAGTGCCCGGTTGGGATAGCGAAAAGGTGTATAACTGTTCGGTGCTCGGAGCAATCCGATCAGAATGGCGCACTCATCGACCGTAAGGTCCCAGACATTCTTGTTGAAGTATGTGATCGACGCAGATTGCACGCCGTAGGCGCTGTGACCGAAATACATGTGGTTCAGGTACATTTCGAGAATTTCGGGTTTGGTGTAAGTGCGCTCTATCTGAATGGCTGTGATCAGCTCCTTTATTTTGCGGGTGTAGGTTTTCTCAAGCGTCAGGTACAACTGCCTGGCAAGCTGTTGTGTGAGCGTACTTGCGCCTTCCTTTGTGAGGTCGCCCGCCATGATATTCTTGAAAATTGCGCCAACCAACCGTCGCAAATCCATGCCCCAGTGGTCGTAGAACCGGCGGTCTTCTGTCGCAATCACCGCCTGGATCAACTCCTCCGGCATATGCTCCAATGAGACAAAGCTGCGTTTCTCCACATAGTACTCGTGGATCACTTTCATATCCGCTGAGTACACTTTGGAAGCAAGCTTCGGTTTGTATGACTCCAGTTGCTGCAACGATGGCAGGTCACGTGTTATGACGACAAAATAGATAATGCCGGTCAGAAACACGATTCCGCCAGCAATCCCGAGCAGCAGAGACTTTTTCTCCTGCCAGAACGTGCTTCCTGCGCCGGCCTGAGGGGCGTCGGACGAGTCTCTGAATTTTCTCCTCATAATCTGTATATCCTGAGCTTATAGCTTATAGCCTGATATGATTTCTCTGTTATCACTACTACTTGGGCAATTCCCATGACCCGGGCATCTCGACACTCGGCAAAGCTCAGTACAGGCAAGCTCAATGTTCGGTTGTCCGGTTCATTCCCTACCCTGAGACTGTCGAAAAGCACATTCCCAAACGAAAATCGAACTTTACCGAAGTCGTTCTATTTAACTGAAACTTATACCGAGCAGTGGTGCCGAAGTTTCCTCGGGTGGGATCTCCGATTCTCCGTTTTACGCTTCCGATTCACGTTTCGCAGCTTTACGATTGTGCAAGCTCTCCTCACCGTGCTCTGTCCACCGCATGAGCTCGAGTGCCCTGCCGCTCATTCGAACGTAAGTGAAATGTTTGATCCAATCACCGATATTGATGTAGTACTTGTCATCCCGTTTCTCAAACACCGGGAAATGTGTATGACCCAGCAGCACGGCGTCAAATCCGTTCGCAAGTTTGGCGTGCGCGAACGCTTTATATTGCTCGATAAAGCGATTCAGCCCTTTCTTCTTACTCCGATTTGAAAAAAACCGAGCCAGTGGAATGCCAATATCCGGATGGATGAGCCGGTAGAGAAAAATATTTGTGCGGCTTTGCATGATGCGTTTGAAGAATCGAAGTTTTCGTTCACCCGGCGCCAGACCATCGCCATGTGCGATAAACAGCTTCATGCCGTTGTGCTGCACTTCCAGCGGCTCACGTAGTATCGTCACGCCGAGCTCATTTTGCAAGTATGTTTCATGCCACAAATCATGATTCCCGATGAAATAACGCACCTCTATGCCAGATTCAACCAGGCGCTGGAGCGCGCTGACAATCTTTAGATTGATCTTTGGAATCGCCCGGCGGTACTCAAACCAGAAATCGTACAGGTCCCCGACAATATACAGATAGTCGGCGTGATCCTGGATTGATTTAAGAAAATTTATGAGCCGGGATGTTTTCAGCAGTTCGAGGTCTTCGGAATGTGCACCGAGATGGACATCCGAAATAAAATAAATATCTTCCATTTTGATGGCTTAAAGTAGAGATTGCATGAGTAAAAAGCAATAGTTTTGAGCGCCGGCGGGCCGGAGAGCTTGCGCGATTCGTCGCCCCAAAGCCAGGAAAAAATAGTTGACTATATAGTGCGGATTTGTTATACTTACGCCTTATGGCGTTGGTTTGGTGAATCCCAACTGGAACTTAACAAAAGGAAGGAGTTCCACTGAATGAGCTTAGACGCTTTAGGTATGATCGAAACCCGAGGTCTGGTCGGTGCAATCGAGGCTGCAGACGCAATGGTGAAGGCTGCGAGAGTGACATTGATTGGCAAAGAGAAGATAGGTGGTGGATATGTAACCGTAATGGTCCGCGGGGATGTTGGCGCCGTGAAAGCTGCAACTGATGCCGGCGCATCTGCCGCTGAAAAGGTGGGTGAGCTGGTTTCCGTACACGTTATCCCTCGTCCTCATGCAGATGTCGAGATGATCTTGCCGGAGCGCTCGGAGTAGCGTTTGGGGCGGCACAGATATCGAAGTTAGGCTCAGGAGGTGGGAGGACATTCCTTCGCTCGACTGCTTATGTCGAGATAGCTCATCATTACAACCAATAACCTGATGAACAATAAAGCTCTCGGGCTGATTGAAACCAAGGGCCTGGTTGGCGCCATCGAAGCCGCTGACGCCATGGTGAAGGCAGCCGAGGTCAAACTTATCGGCGCGGAGAAAACCATCGCGGCCTTGATCACCGTGAAGATAACCGGGGATGTGGCAGCGGTCAAAGCCGCCGTCGATGCCGGCGCTGCAGCGGCCGCCCGCATCGGGGAACTGATTTCGTGCCACGTTATACCGCGGCCACATGAGAACCTCGACGCCATCGTTTTCGACGAGATTTCGGTCAACCCGGAATCACCAGCGTCACCCCCCAATATAGACGAGCTTGCCCGACTGCCTGTGCGGGAGCTCCGATCCCTCGCTCGCGATTTGCCAGACTTTCCGATACAAGGCCGCGAGATATCCAAAGCCAATAAAGAACTGTTGCTCGGCAAGTTCCGCGAATACTATGACGCAAACTGAGCGAATCCTGTTTCGACAGCCTCCGGCCCATTGCCTGAGCCGTGGAAGGCTAATCGCTCAATTCGGGTATGACTAGACAGCATGCAAGACGATACGGTCAGACTGCCTTCCTACGCTAAGATAAATCTGGGCTTAATCGTGAAGGGAAGGCGAAGTGATGACTTTCATGACATCGAGACCATTCTCCGGCAGATAAGTCTGAAGGATGACATCCAACTTACCCTGCGCCCACAACAACGAGATATTACGCTCCGTACGAATGACACGACACTCCGCACCGACGAGACCAATCTGTGTATTCAGGCGGCCAGATTGCTGCAACGGGAATCGGGATTCACGTCAGGCGTTGAGATTGAATTGCATAAGCGCATTCCGGTCGGCGCAGGTCTTGGCGGCGGCAGCAGCAATGCGGCCGTTGTTCTGCTGGGATTGAATAAGCTGCTGAATCTCGGTTTCAACCAGGCCGAGTTGGAAGCACTGGCGGCCACGATTGGTTCCGATGTTGCCTTTTTCATCCGCGGCGGATGTGCGCTGGCCACAGGCAGGGGTGAGAAACTTGAGAGCATCGATCTGCCGTTGCCGCAAAAGCGGATTGTCGTGATATTTCCCGAAATTCATATTTCGACGAAATGGGCATACGAGAATTTGAATTTAAACTTGACAAAAAGCAAAAAAAATCTTATTATATCGAGTTTTAAGGATAGAATTATCAATGATGTAGATTTCTTTGCAGGCCTGCAGAATGACTTTGAAGGGCCTGTTTTTGCTCGTTATCCGGTTCTCGCACAGGCGAAATACCTACTGTACGAACGTGGCGCTGAGTATGTCAGCTTATCTGGTTCCGGTTCTGCCATGTTCGCAATTTTTTCCGAAGGCATTGAAGGGAGCGTTCCAGCGCTTTTTCCGAAGTACCGAACGTTCTTCACTGAATTTGTTCATTGGGGATTTGGAGAACTCATTAACTAACCGATAGAAGTGACCGGTTTGCCAGGGTCAAACGGGCTCTTCTATGGAGGGAGGCATGGAGATAACTGAAATCAACATCAGCCTGAGGAATGAGGACAAGCTTAAAGCCTTCGTGAATGTGACCTTTGATGACGCCTTTGTAGTACGCGGTATGAAAATTATCAAAGGCTCGAATGGTTACTTCATCAGCATGCCGAGTCGAAAAATGCCGGATGGCAGCTACAGGGACATTGCGCATCCCATCCGTAATACGTTTCGAAATTACATTGAGAAGGAAATTCTCAATGAATATCACAACTCCTTGAACAAGGAAGGCGGCGAGTTCTCGGACGTTAGCTCGAACGTCGAAGAGAATTCTTAAAACGAAAAACTGGGGCGTAGCCAAGCGGCAAGGCACTGGGTTTTGGTCCCAGCATTCGGAGGTTCGAATCCTCCCGCCTCAGCAGAAAACCTGAACCCGTGGCAAAAATGACGGAATCCGAGTTGGGTTACCGTCATTTTCTATGTTATTGCAGGTGATGACGAATGCTACCCAATCCAGTACTGTTTTCGGGAAACTCAAATCGCGCCCTGGCAGCAAGAATTGCAGACTATCTGCAGGTGCC
>CAZVSL010000501.1:0-4842 GCA_964629935.1 uncultured Calditrichaceae bacterium
TTGCGAGAATGATTGTAACACACGACTCCGGTGAACGGCAAGTGGTGACTCACCGTATGTTGATGTTGAAGTAGTTTTGCGAAAAACCCTGACCAGGGTTCAGAACCCTGTCAGGGTTAGCCGTCCTCACCGCGTCAAATTCCGGTAGAAGAAAAACGCCGCTGCCGTGCCCACGAGCAGATAAATCACCCCTTCAAACGTAAATCCCAGCAAGAACTTGCCGAAACAAAACAAAATCGCATACACGGCCACGATACCGGCCAGCCAGGCCAGGATATCGTTCCAGCCGAATTTTTCTACTTTGGCGTCGGCGGCTTTGTCAGCGATGGGTTTCCAGAACGGCGTGCCCGGCCGGACTTTCTTGTAGAACGCCACCAGTTTGTCCTCCGCGACCGGCGCTGTCAGCATCGTCACCGTCAGCCAGCACAGTGTCGAGACGCCGGTGACAATGATGATGCGCCAGCCATAGACAGAATAATACTCCGTGGGGCTGCTCAGGTGCACCAGATACAGCACTGTATAGGCCGCAGCCGCGGAAATCCAGGCCGAGATCTCCGACCAGGCGTTGACGCGCCACCAGAACCAGCGCGCAATATACACGCCGCCAATGCCGGCAGACATGCCGTAAAAAAGCTGCCAGCCGCCTTTGATGGTCTCCATCATCATGGCCGTAGCCGTGCCCAGCATGAGAATCACCAGCGTGACGATGCGCGAGACAACAACATAATGGCGTTCGTCAGCGCCGATTTTCACATAAGCTTTGTAGAAATCATTAACCAGAATGGATGTGCCCCAGTTCACCTGCGTATCGATAGTCGACATAAAGGCGGCGAGGAAAGACACCAGCATCAGCCCGAGCAAGCCGCTGGGCAGATAGTCGAGCACCATTTTGGGATAGCCCAGCTCCGGATCGTCGAGGTTCGGGTACACCACTGCAGCCACGATGCCCACGATGATCCACGGCCACGGCCGCAGGCAATAGTGCCCGACGTTAAACCAGAGCATGGACAGATAGGAGTGGGTTTCATCCTTTGCCGCAAACATACGTTGTGCGATGTAACCGCCGCCGTCGGCCGTTTTCGAAGCCCACCAATTGACCGTGATAAATGCAACAAAAGTCGTCACCGGCAGAAAATCAGAACCCACCTCCGGCACAAAGTTGAGAATCTGGCCGGCTTTGTCAGCATGGAGTTCGGACAGGCGCGCTTTGATCTGTGCCATGCCGCCGTTTTCATCCACGGCGATAATGGCAAGCATGATGGAAGCGAACATGGCAATGATGAACTGCACGAAATCCGTCATCACTACGCCCCAGAAACCGGAGAGTACGGAATAGACAAACGCAATCGCCAGCAGCACCAGCACCACGTTCCACTTTGGCCAGTCGACAAACACGCCCAGGACTTTGATCATGGCGAGCATGACCCAGCCCATGACGATGCAGTTGAGCAAAATGCCTTCCCACAGCGAGCGGAAGCCGCGCAGGATACGCGCCGGCCGCCCGGAATAGCGGATGTCCAGCAGCTCCAAATCTGTGAGGATACCGGCGCGGTGCCACATTTTCGCGAAAAACAGCGTGGCCATGATGTGCGTTGCTGCCAGGTTCCACCAGAGCCAGTTGCCGGCGATGCCTTCGGTCGCAATCACACCGGCCACGAACAGCGGCGTGTCCACGGCAAAAGTCGTGGCCACCATGGAGGTGCCGGCGATCCACCAGGGCAAATTTCGTCCTGAAATAAAAAACTCGCTGATGTTCTTGCCGGCGCGCCTGGAATAATAGACGCCAACGCCGATGGCAAATACAAGGTATGCGACAATGATGCCCCAGTCGAGCGTGGATATGCGCATTGTGTTCCCTTCCTTCAGTTCATGCGTAACAGCGGTCAAGCGACGCCATTGCATCATTTGTGGTAGTCCATCCCGAGCCAACCCTCCGCATTCGGGTTTGACTATTTTAGTAGGCGTGAAAGGTGTGAATATAAAACATCGGCAGGTACAGCGCAATGAATTTTGCTGTGAGAGAAGCCGGGGCCGGACGACACCCTCGTCACGCCGGAACAGGCGCTTGCTGAAAATTATCGACAATTCGTTGTCGATAATTTGGATTATTGGATATCTATTTATTTTAGATTGTTGGAAAACAGCAACAATCCAACCAGCCATTAATTACTTGTCGCTTTAAAGAGCGCCAAATCCGGACGCCAGAGCCGTAATCTACATTTACTCATACCGAATCGCTTCCACCGGATTGATGAGCGCAGCTCTCACAGAACGATAGGCCACAGTGACAAACGCAATGGCTATGGCCAGCAGGCCGGCGAGCAAGAGTATCTGCCAGCCAACGCTCGTGCGATAGGCAAACTCTTCAAGCCAGCGCGATGCGGCCCAATAGGCCAGCGGCGCGGCAAGCAGGAAGGCTATAGTCACCAGAAACACAAAAGAGCGCGCCAACAGAAACGCGATCTGTCCTGTTGTAGCGCCAAGCGTTTTGCGCACGCCGATCTCCTTTGTGCGCTGCGAAATCATCAGAGAAGCAAGGGCAAACAAGCCCGAACAGGCCAGCATGATAGCGAGGACCGCGAAAGCGCCAATGACGCCGGTGAGCCGATTTTCGTTTTCGTACAGGCGGTCGAAATTGTCATCCACAAACACAAACTCAAACGCACGCGTCGGATCGAGCGCCTGCCATTTATCGCGGATATAGTCTATCACATCGTCAAGATTTCCGGAGCCTACTTTCACCGAAACCAAACGATGGATGGCATTATCCGGCGGGCGGTAACGATGAATGACCGGCTCTACCTGCGAGGCCAGGGACTCGTAATGATAATTCTCCACCACACCTATCACATTGTGAATCTCGCTACCGAGTCGGATCTGCCGGTCTTGTGCATCCGGCCAGCCGATATCACGCAGCGCAGCCTGATTCAGAATGACGGACTCCTGAGCGTCTGTCGGAAATTTCTCAGAGAAATTGCGGCCGCTGATAAACTCTATGCCATAGGTTTCGAAATACTGCGCGTCAATGGCCGCCTGGCGCATACGCAGCCGTTGCGAATCATCGCGGTCGGTAGGATATACAAAGGTAAATGCACCGCGCCACATCCCCGGAACGTGTGTGGAGGAAGAAACTGATTCTATGCCCGAATGCTGCCGCAGTTCGTTCTTGAAGGTCTCGATCCGGATCTGAGCTATTTCAGGGTCGGCAAAATCGGATTGCGATACTGGGATCGCAATAACATTTTCTTTATCGAAATTCAGATTGGCATGCTTCATATACTCAACCTGTCGCCACATCGCACCTGTACCGATCATCAGGACGATCGCGACAGCAAACTGCGTTACCACCAGAGCCGAGCGCAAGTGCAGACTGGTGCGGCTGGTCTTCACCTCGCCTTTCAGGGAGCGCACGGGCTGAAAACGTGAAAGCACAAATGCAGGATAAACGCCGGAGATCAGCCCAACACCGGCGGTCAAAAAAAGTATGGCTCCCAGGATCACAACATCCTGAGTATAACTTGTTTGTAGCGACATCGCATAGAAATCGTTGAACACAGGCAGCGCAAGCTCAACCAGCAACAGACCGAAAGCGAGTGCAATTAGACTCACGAGCATCGCTTCGCTCAGAAACTGTTTCACGAGCTGCCCCCGCAATGCACCCAGCACCTTGCGCATGCCGATTTCACGGGCGCGTTCGATTGAGCGGGCCGTGGTCAGATTCATGAAATTGATGGACGCGATGAGCACGATCATGCATGCGACACCGATCAAAATGTAGGCATACTGCCGCGCGCCGGTCCGGGCGTCATACAAATCCGTGAGCGGCAACAGTTTAAGATTCATGCTCTGGTTCAGTTCCGGACTCCAGACCCTGGCGACAAACCCGGGTAACTGAGATTCGAGCGCTGCCGGCGATGCCCCATCAGAAAGCTGCACGAAAGTATACAGGAAAGAGCCACGCCAGTTATCCTGCTGCTCACGATACCAGGGCAAGCTTTCGAACGGCAAGAGAATATCGATCTGCAGAGACGAATTCGAAGGCACATCTGCCAGCACGCCGCGCACGGTGTAGTCCGTTTCATAATCGACGGTAATAACTTCGCCAATTGCATCTGCGTCTCCGAAATACCGCTGTGCAATTTCACGAGAAATCAGGGCTGAATTCAAGTCGCGGGAAAAAGCGCTTGCTTCACCTATAGCAAGCGGGAACGTCAACATCTCGAGCAGCTCCGGATCCGCGTACACGACATCTTCCTCAAAACGCTTGTTGTCATGTTGTACCCAACCACGCGTTGCCCAAAAACGAGTCGATTGTCTAATATCCGTAAATTCATCGCGCAGCGCCTGCGCCATCGGTATCCAGGTATCGCGCGTAATCTGTGTGCCCGTCGGCGTGACGCGCTCCTTGAAGACCAGGTAGACGGAATCTGCATGCTTATGGAAAGCATCATAGGATAGCTCATGGCGCGCAAACAACAGAATGATGATACCGGACGCCAACCCGATAGCCAGGCCGGCGATGTTGATAAGAGATGTAAGCTTGTCTTTGGACAACATGCGCAAGGCGATCTTGATGTAATTCCGAAACATAAGTCCTCCGCGTGAAAATTTGTGAATAAACGGGCGGGTAGAAGCATAAGACAGGGAAATTGCCAGAATAGTTGCAGGTCTGATTTGATAAATTTCAGAACAAGGACCACATCAGGAACACGGACCACGCGGATCGCACTGATCAACTCGGATCAACGTTCTTTCTCAGCCACTGATTGACACTGATGAAACACGGATTTCATTTTTTCACCACAAAGACACGAAGGAACAGCATCACCAAGGAGGCTCTGT
>CAZVSL010000502.1:0-4818 GCA_964629935.1 uncultured Calditrichaceae bacterium
AATCCGGCGCTACCGCAAGATGAGCGGCGTCTACCGCCAGCAGAGCAAGTTCAATATCTCCAGCAAGGCGCAGGCAGAGAAGTTGATCGAGATTTTGCAGGAGTGGACGCAGGGGTAGCGAAGGCCGCAAACTGCGAAAAATGATCACAAAACTGTTTGTCATACTTCTTGGCACAACGCGGTACACGTTGATCCGCTATGTTGTCTTTGGCAACGTCTCGCCAATCCACACACCGGCCTATTTGCTTAACAAGTCCGTTTCCATGTCGTAGGTGGTCTCCCTGTTTCTCGCGTCCACGAATTATAGGGCAGCGCAGAAGGAGAAAGTGAGATTCTGGGGCACGGCGACCTGGCATTGCGCATCTCTGCATATTCTGTTGTCTTTTGCCATTTTAACCAGAGCTTACTACCCGCAGTTTTTCGGTATCGAAAAAATGAATCTTGCCGGAGAGATGACTGTTTTATCCGGTGTGTTGGCAGCCTACTGCTTCTGGTCTGTTCGCCGCAACAGTGCGGTACATGAATATCGCGTTTCCTCATATCACTTCTTTCGGAGTGATATGAGGTTAGCATTTCATGATTGAGACCACAATTTTGTTGTGCTTCAATGATATTTTTGTAACCTTAAGGGAGTTATCGAGAAACTATAGAATTCCGCGTTGGCAGCGACGCTAACGCGCCAGCCAACGAGGCGCAACAGCGGACGAGCCGCTGAGCGAACCAAAACAAAAAAGGAAGAAAAAAGGGATACCACCCAGAGCTATTTCAACACAGGATGATTTTTACTGAGATGGTGGCTTATAAGCATCCACCGGAGCGATTGAACAATGGATTTGAACGACACGAAATCCCGGCATCCTGGCAATGAAGAGACGACGGTTGAGAACTCGCGCCAACAAGCGGTTTGAGACGGTCACGGGCTTATGTGGGAATGGCGGGCTTGCGATGGAATTTCTGGCGGCAGCGGTTTCGGAGGCTTCGATTGTGTTTGCGCCCGCGCCGCTCAACCGCGTGTTAGAAATGAAAGGAAAGGGAACCTCAGTGAGGAAAAACCTAAGACTTTTGATGATTCTCTGGAAGCGAAAGGATTCAATGTTGATAACTGATCGCAATAGCCAAGGTACGGGACGGACGAATAATGTGGGAAGCAATCGATTATGAGATTAGTGCTAAATCCATTGAGAGAAGGCGCGTAAATGAGATCGGGCAAAATCCCAGGCTTCTGCTTTGTGCAGTTGCAGGGCGACAGCGGGGCGCTGGTTTTGTGGGTTGGTTCAGTGCTTTTTCCAAGTAATTTCTGCTCAGAAAGTTAGGTGTGCCAAAATCTCGCTGCGCCTGAAAATCGTGCGTGATACAGGAACCAGATTCGAGGTGTGGCACATTCGGGACGAGTGGGCACGTGACCTGAGTCTGTCCTGGCGAAGGCGAAGGAAAGTCCTCCATCCGCAAGTGGGTCATGCTTTATAAATCCGGCGTCTACGCATCGAAAGTTTACCCCGTGAGATAGTCGGGGGACGCGATAGCATACGGACAAAGCACCGACACCCAACAGGTTCTGTGCATCGGCAACGAGTGTATTTAAAGTCCAGGATGATAGCCACGAGCCAGACGGTTCAGCCCCAGGCGGTCTTTCTTATCCCCAAACAAGACACAGATCTCAACCGCACATCCGAATCACCTCGATGGCAATGCGCTGCAACGGCAGCACCCGGTCGACGCCTCCCAGCTTGATCGCTTCTTTGGGCATGCCAAACACGACTGACGTGTCTTCATCTTGCGCAATGGTCTGGGCGCCGGCTTCTTTCATCTCCAGCATGCCTTTGGCGCCATCATCACCCATGCCGGTCATGATGACAGCAACAGCATTCTTGCCGGCATAGCGCGCCGCTGAGCGAAACAGCACATCAACCGATGGCCGGTGGCGCGATACCAGCGGGCCATCTTTGACTTCGACGTAATAGCGGGCGCCGCTGCGTTTGAGCAGCGTGTGTAGATTGCCGGGCGCGATTAGCACGCGCCCTGGGATAACGGTATCGCCATCCTCTGCTTCTTTGATGGAGACCCGGCACAGCCCGTCGAGCCTTTGTGCAAACGCAGCGGTGAATTTTTCCGGCATGTGCTGAACGATGACCATGCCCGGGGCATCCGGCGGAATGGCCTCCAGAAAGACACGCAAGGCTTCCGTGCCGCCGGTAGAGGCGCCAACCACAACCACCTTTTCTGTAGTCTGCAGCATCGCCCTTGAATGTGTCCGTGCGATGACTGCGTCTGCCGTTAGCTTCGGTTGGATTTTTCGTGGTTTTTGAATCGGCTGCCTTTTGACCTGGGAGGCCGCCTTCACGGCGTCACAAATGCGGACGCGCGATTCCTCCAGAAATTGCTTCGTACCCATTCGCGGTTTTTGAATCACTTCGGCGGCGCCATACTCCAGCGCTTTTAACGCTGTTTCTGAGCCTTTACCGGTTAGACTGGAGACGATGACAACCGGAATCGGGTGCTGCGACATGATTTTCTGCAGAAACGTAATGCCATCCATGCGTGGCATCTCGACGTCGAGCGTGATAACGTCCGGCACCTGGTCCCGGATGCGTTTCGCTGCTACAAAGGGATCGGAGGCCGTGGCCATGACCTCAATCCTGGGATCGCTCGTCAGGATGTCACACATGGTTTGACGAACCACCGCCGAATCATCAACAATCAGAACATGGATTTTATCTTTCATTGTCTATCCCGGACTGTTCAAACGTTTTAGGTATACCTCACCCGTGCCGCTATGAAAGAAAATCTTGCGGCCTGTGGCGCCGCCCACGTCCGCAACCAGAATCTTGAAGCCGCCCTGTTTGAGCACTTCGGTCGCAACAGTGACGTTTTGCCAGCCTACGGATCTGTAATTGCCAGACCTGCAACTGTTGGATATAGATTCGGCGCCGCCGAAAAGCTTTGTTTGAAGATCATGTGGTTGTACGCCGCGCGCCGCAAATCTTTCGAGCATGTGCTGTATGGTGCAGTTCACGTATCTGAGGCACTCGGTCTCGCGAAACACATGGGCCGGTTTGCAACAATGTTCCGGCAGGATAGCATGACAGACTGCACCGTAATTCAGGCGCGGGTAAAACATGGTGACGGCGATGCAGGAGCCCAATACCGTTCCGACAATAGTTGGCTCCAGGGCAAAGTGTATTTCGCCTGGTTGTAAATAAACCCTCGGCAAGTTGTGATTCTGGAGCTGCATCATCTTTTCCGGTAAACCGTCGGCGCGACCGGCGCCAGCGGCACCTTGAGGCCGTGCAACGTTTCTGAGTGGCCCATGAAGATGTAACCATCGGGCGACAGACAGCGGCAGAAATTGTTCAGCAGCCGCTCTTGTGTCGGCATGTCGAAATAGATGATCACGTTGCGGCAGAAGATGATATCCATGGTCTGGCCGATTCTGAACTCGCGGTCCATAAAGTTAAGACGTTGGAATTGCACGCGTTCGCGGAGCTCCGGTACGATGCGGACTACCCCCTTGTTGGGGTTTTTGCTGCGCAACAAGTATTTCTTGCGCAACCCGGCCGGCACCGGTGCAACACGCGCTTCGTTATAGATGGCCTGCCGTCCCATTTCCAGCATGCGGCTGGATATATCTGTTGCCAGAATCGAATAACCAAATCCGGGATGGTTTTGGGCGTATTCGGACAGTACCATGGCCAGGGTATAAGGTTCTTCCCCGGAAGAACAGCCGGCGCTCCACAGATGCAGATTTAGCCGGCTTGCAGCTCGTGTTTTGGCCAGCGTCGGCACAGCGACCTCTGCGAGATAATCAAAGTGGTTCGGCTCGCGGAAAAAGTCGGTCTTGTTCGTGCTCACCATATCTATCATGTGCACCAGCTCCGTACGCAGCCCCTCTTCGCCAAAGAGATATTCACAATACTCTTCGAATGTTGACAGGTTTAGTACGCGCAGACGCTTCTGCAACCTGGATTGCAGCATCAGGCGCTTCGCCTCCGGCATCTTGATGCCGAATTCATGATGGATAAATGTGCCGAGACGCTTGAAGACATCCGCCGACATCAACATGGTCATGCCCTCTCACAGAATAGTTGCTCAAAACCGAAAATACGTCACAAACTGCACGCGTGTGTTGTTGCCGCTTTCCAGGCCAAGATAGGAGGTGCGCAGATGTTGCGACTCCAGCATGAAAGAAATAGCCGGCGCGGGACTAAAGCTCACATTTGCAAATAGCCAGTCGTTGCGCGTGCGCATGCCATTTGCAAGCCCGGCGTTTTCGGGATTGTCAAAGCCTCCGCCGGCTGTGACTTTCCACGTGGAAGACAACGAGTATAGCATTTGCGCCCAACCGCCGTGCGAAATGATGTTGGCAGCGCTGAGCGAATCCACCCGTACGCCCTGAAACACGCCGCCAAGGAACGTGTTGAGATTGGCGCCGTAAAAGCCACGCACGGTCAGTTGCAGAGGCCCGGCAGAAGTGACCAGATCGCCGTTGAACGAATAGCTGTTCAGCGTATGCGGCACGCCGGCGAGACTGAGGCAGCGTTCCCTGCCGAAGTGACCTGAAATCGAGAAGCTCGTTTTACCTTGCGTGAGCCAGGTGCGCGCCATGAACCAGGGCAGGCCGCTGCGCTCGCCATCTCCCACAGGATCGAAATCTCCGCCGGCGAAATCTTCATATTTGACGTTGCCATCGATGGGACGGTTGATACTGACGGCCATCTTGACCGCATCGTGCTTGTAGGTGAAATTGATCTGCGGAAAGCGCATCCACAGGTTGCCTTTGCCGGCCCCGACCACGAAGCTCGTGGTATTCGGGAACGGGCC
>CAZVSL010000503.1:0-2854 GCA_964629935.1 uncultured Calditrichaceae bacterium
ATTTTGATTCTACACATTGCCCCGTCCCCTGGGAAATCTTCTTCTGGGCCAATCAAGAAGGTTTCCATCTCACTGGCGGGGCTTTTTATTTGTTGGAATCGGCGTTTTGATCACCTCCTTTCTCACTTCTCACTTTATCTGTTAGGGATGTTCTTTACACTCTTGCGCAGCAGCTCAAACGACACCTGAATGGCTTCGCTTGCGGCGCTGTAATTGCCGCTATCATAGGATTCTTGCGCCAATTGCCGGAACTCTTTGGCGTTCTCGAGCAAACGCATACTCCAATCCTGCGCCGCTTCCCTGACCCTGGTTTCAGATTCAGCGATGGCAGCGTCTAATTGACTCAATCTGAGCTGAATCTGTTGACTATCGGAATCCAGTTCACGCGTATCGAGCACACGTTCGGCCCGGTTGATAAAGCGCTGGGATGCGAGGATGCCTTCCAGGGCCACGCGATTCATTCCGGCATTTGCAGCTTGTTCTGCTTTCGTGAGCGCAACCTGCGCCATGCGCAGCAGGAAGTCGACATCGCGTGGTGCATCCGGCGGCGCCTGACTTTCCACTGCTTCCAAATCCATGCTGGTATTTTCGATCTCCTGCGCTATTTTGCTGCCCAGTTGGGGTCCGGTGTTGCTCCGCGCTAACCGTTGTGCGCGCCGGACCATGTTCTCGGCAAGCTCGATCTTCCAGAGCGCCTCATTGGTCTGACCGGTCTGGATGGCGGTCTCCGCCTCGCCGGCAAAGCGGCGGGCGCGTTCGAACAGCGTCAGTGCTCTTTGCTGCCGGCTGCCTCTGATCTCATCTGCAGCCTGTTCGATCAAATCCTGCAGGCGGAACAGGGAAGCCTGTGTTTGGTTAACCAGGGTTGGCGAGGTTCCGGAAGCCAAATCGAGTGTGCGCAACAACAGCAAGGTGCCTTGATTCAACAGGCGCCGGGCCAATGCAGGATTGCCGCTGCGCCAGCTTTCGTCGGCCTTTCTTGCCAGAGCAAGCGCCTGGTCGTACGTTCTGCGAGCCACGGGATCACGACTCTTCTCCACGGCATCACGCGCCCGCTCGCGCAAGGCGTCAAACTTGTTCCTGATATCTGTGACAACATCGCGGGTCTGGCTTGCAGCTTGAATCGCTTGCTCGCACAACTGTTTCGCAACACGAAATTGCTCGACTGCCTTTTCAACTTTGCCGGCGCGCCAATCCTGCTCACCGACTTCACTATTTTTCTTTGCCTTATCGAGCAAGCGGACCGCTTGTTTGTTGCGACTTCTGAGCACGACGTCATCCGCCCGCCGGAAACATTCCTTCAGCTCGCGTCGCAGGCGTTCAACTGGCGAGTTGAGCAGGAGCCGGCTGGCATTTTCTAGATCCGCAAATGCAGCATCCACCACGGCATTTGCCGCAACGCACCGGCCTTGTTTGACCAGATTGACAGCGCGGTCACGTTTTTCCTTTGCAGCCATCACAAGATCCACAGCTCTTTTGAAATCAAATGAGCGCGCCATCTCCCCCACCCGTTGCAGCGTGCGGTCAAGCCGTTGGACCTTTCTGGCAACCCCCTCGCAATTCTGCGCCAGGCCGGACTCAACTGTGACAGAAATCAGAAGGAAAAGAATAAGTGCTGTTTTCAAGAATGCCTGTTTCATGTTATTTGCCCTGAAATGGCTAACGTTAGCACAGGGAGGCTACGCAAGCGGTGTGCCATACCGGCGCTTGTGGGATGGCTGGAGTGCCGGAGCGATGAAAAGACAAGTTAAGAATCCATGATACAGCGGCTGAGAAAGACAATTATTTCCTGTTTATAAAAGGGTTGGACGACCTGATCCTTGTCGTTTCCATGAACAGGTGATGGCCATACGGAAAGGTGGTATTCTGCAAGACCGTTGTCTTCGAGTTTACACACCAGGAGAAGTGAACAAATTGGTACACCTCTACTTGTACCGTGAAGTACAGTGTCATGCCCGAAAACTGTCCACGTGCTGAGCGCAAATCACCGGTTGGCTACACAACCCCAAGGCGGTCCATCATCGAATAGAGCTTTCTGCGCGTTATGCCGAGGAGCTTGGCAGCCTTGCTTTTATTGCCGCCGGCTTTGTTGAGCGCATTCCTGAGCAGATCCTTTTCGACCTGCTCCAGTGAGAGACCATCATCGGGAATGGCCAGCGACAGCTCGCCGGGATTGGTAGGTATGTTCTTGACATGCATGGGCAGGTCTTCTTCCTCGATTCTTTTGCCGCTGGACATGATCAAGGAGCGCTCGATAACATTCTCCAGCTCGCGTACGTTTCCCGGCCAGCGATAGCGCATGAGGTGTTCCAGAGCTGCGCTGCTGATACTATTTTCGTCCCGGCCGAGTTTTTTCAGAAAATGCGCCACAAGATTGGGGATATCTTCTTTGCGCACTCGCAAGGGTGGCAGGTTGATCGGGAAGACATTGATGCGGTAGTAAAGATCCTCGCGGAAGGTGTTGTCCTGCAGCATGGCTTCCAGATCGCGGTTGGTTGCGGCAATGGTGCGTGCTTTTGTCTGGATGGTCTTTGTGCCGCCGAGGCGCTCGATCTGTCTGCTCTGCAGCACGCGCAGCAGCTTCACCTGGGTTGCGGCCGAGATTTCACCGATTTCATCCAGAAAGATGGTGCCGTTGCCTGCGAGCTCGAATCTTCCCACTTTCATTTTGTCGGCGCCTGTGAAAGCCCCCTTTTCATGTCCGAACAGCTCGCTTTCCAGCAGGCTTTCCGGCAGGGCGCCACAGTTTACCGCGACGAATGGTTCGGAGGCGCGGGCGCTCAACTGGTGGATCGCCTGCGCCACCAGCTCTTTGCCTGTGCCGCTTTCGCCGCGGATGAGTACGGTTGCCTCG
>CAZVSL010000503.1:2864-4479 GCA_964629935.1 uncultured Calditrichaceae bacterium
CATATTATCGAGCGAGTATTTATTTTTGAGCTCGCGCTTGAGCTGTTGATTCTCCTCCGCCAGTTTACGCTTTTCCATGATGTGCCGGACTTTGAGCTTGAGCTCATCCATCTCGAAGGGTTTGATGATGTAATCGTACGCACCCTTCTTCATGGCGTCGACAGCGTTTTGGGCCGTGGCATAGGCCGTCATCAGGATAACTTCTGTGCCCGGACTTCGTTTCTTGACTGTCTCCAGCACGTACAAGCCATCCTTGCCCGGCATCTTCAAATCCGTGACCACCAGGTCGAACGGATTTTCCAGGAACAGCTCGACGCCTTGCTCTGCTGTCTCCGCTGTGGTGACAGCGTAGCCATCCGGCTCCAGCGCGAAGCGGAGGATCTTACACATTTTCGGTTCATCATCGATGATAAGGATGTTGCCGTTTTGCATGGGTTGTCCTATCGCGTTCCTTCTTGTCACTCATAAAAATAGGGGATCAATTTGTCCGCAGCGATCAATCGAGTAGCCTGTCTAAAAAATTGCCTTACAAGTTCCGGTGTCTACCGGTGTCTAATTGTTTGTGGTTCGGGATGGTGAGGGTCTGTTTTTCCCCGGTCTCGGTTATTCGCCTTAATTTGATATGACTTCCTCTCTGTGAAAATATAAGAAAGCCAAAATTCTCCAGAATCCGAACGACAGCGGGACCGGATAAGCGGCGTAGCTTAGGCATACGCCGGTTCCAATTCCAGTGTCACCAGAATGGTGGGATCAGAGGTCAAACCCAACTCTGCAAAATCCTCGCCTTCCAGATGAAGTTGCACCGCCTCCTGAAGATGATGTGTAACCTCATCAAGAGTCGCCCCCTGGGTGACGACCGGAATTTCCATACATTCGGCAACATATCCCGATTGTTCACACGGCCGGATGACAGCTTTGATGGTACGTTGTGATTTCATCTGTACAACACCTCTCTAAAAAATTAGTTATCCGGTTCAATAAGATAAATCAATTTTTGTGAATAAGCAATCCGAACATTAAGCCCGGTTAGCCGCAAAAGGGCGGCCTTGCTACTAATGCAGGGTGTATTTCATTTCTCTCCCCGCACAATGCGTATCTCCTTTTCGGTCAGGCCGGAGAGTTGGTAGACCATCTGGTCGATGTCGTATACTATCCTCCATAGTGTATAGCCTTGTCGTTTGTTCTTAAAATTGACCGGTAGTTTAAATATGCAACTTTTCACCACGTTTTCTGAAAGCTTCTTTGCCACCTTCTAACTTGAGCAATTCACTTCTATTTTCCAAATTCTCTATCGTCGTTTCGATGACTTCCGTTATTCCTGTTTCATTCTTAAGGATGAAAATCTTTTCGGAGTCCCCGTTAATGACAAAATTTGCATTATGAGTCGCAAAAATTATTTGTCGATTACTCTTCGTTCGTTTGATTAAGGGAACGAGATAATTGGCAATCAGTGAGCTGTCTAAATGCGCTTCGGGCTCATCAATGATAAGAGGATAGTGGCCGAAAAGGAGCAAGATAACCATGACTGCGGTACATTTCTGTCCAAATGATGCATTTTCAATGTCTTTGCCATCATATAAAACCTGAATCCTTTTGTATCCTACTACATCGTTAA
>CAZVSL010000503.1:4489-4811 GCA_964629935.1 uncultured Calditrichaceae bacterium
TGATGGTTTTGAACATCTGATAGTTTGCACTACCCTCAAAAGCATCTCTCAAAAATTCAATGTATTGGACTTTCTTTTCTTCTTTTGACAAATGTTCAGATATCTTACTCAGATCACCAGCAAAGACGCTTTTGTTTTCTACCATGTAACCTTGTAGAATAGTTGGTCTGTCACCGGTTCTGTGAAATTGAGGAAAATACTCATAAAAGTCATCAGCGGTCTCTTTCCATGCCTGCTGTTCATCAAAAAAATAACGCAACCCGATGTTCTTGACATCTTGTTTGTCATTGTCTTTTGCCTGTTGCTCGAGGGTCTCTACCAA
>CAZVSL010000504.1:0-545 GCA_964629935.1 uncultured Calditrichaceae bacterium
GGCGGCGCAGTGGCCCTCGATAAGCCGATCGCGGATGTTGAAGCGAGCGGTTACGCATTCGAGTTCTGGCTGCAGCCGCAAGCAATCGATTCGCTACAGACGCTAATGTCGGCCGGCGGCCAGGAGGTCGGCAGCATTATTATTGACGCACAGGGCCAGCTTTTGTTTGCCTACGCGCCGTCCGCGGATGGCCAGGACGTGCTGCAGTTCGGCAGCGCCGCATCGCTCGCCGCCGGTGAATGGACACACGTCGCGCTGGTCCTGGATGCGGAAAACCAGACTCTGTCCTGGATCGTCAACGGAGAAAGGACCGCCACGCTGCCGGGTGTCGCGCCGCCATCTTTTACTAATGTAAATGCGCAAATCGGTGCGGGTGCGGCGGGCAATTACGCCGGGCTGATCGATGAAATCCGCATCTGGACGCGCCCCCGCTCTGCGGAAGAGATCGCGGCTGACATGCAGCACCGGCTCATCGGTTTCGAGCTCGGTCTGGCGTTGTACTGGCGGCTGGATGAGGGCAGCGGCGCGACCGTTACCGACCAATC
>CAZVSL010000504.1:555-3195 GCA_964629935.1 uncultured Calditrichaceae bacterium
GGAAATGTGACGTGGGCCACTTCGGACGCGCCCATCGGCGACCACCCGGGCGTGCGGCGTTCAAGCTTCCGCTTCCATGGCCGGGATGTGGTCACCGGCATGTCGGCGCTGCTGTATTACCACCAGGAAAACAACAAATCCGGCTATGACGGCAAGGACAAGCCTTTGAAAACCAAAGCCCGCGTCATGCTGGCGACGGCCACGCACCCGCACACGGGTGGCGAGGCCGGCAAGAACCACATCGCTATTCTCGACTTCGGTCTTTCCCGCGACGGTAAGCTGGGGCAGATTCCCGACAATATTAGGCTGCAAAATGTGGCGGCGCCCGACCGCCCGCGCACTTCGCGCGAGATTCAACAGCAGATTGCGTTCTGGGAGCAGCGCCAGGCAGAATTGCAGAAACTGATAGAAGAGCTGGAGGGAAACATCGACCTGCCCGAAGGCCAGGGCTTTTTGGATGCCGCCTTCCGCAGGCTGCCGGCCGATGAAACCGATTCCGAAATCGTGCTGGCACGGCAGCGGGCGGCCATTCGCTGGCAGGCGGAAAGTCTGGCTTATAACGAAAGTGAAGACCCGGAGACGCCAACGGTTTTGGCGATGGCGAGCTGGCAATACGACGCCGGTGTCGTCGCTGAGTTTGTAAAAACCACAGCGGGCGCTTCTGTCACTGCGGTTGAGGAGCCGCCGAAGGAAGAGGATGACGACGACTCCGGCGACGAAGAGCAAAAGGCAAAGAGGAGCAAGAACAGACAGGATAAGGAGGAAGAAGAAGAGCAGCCAGAAATCCCACCGGAGCAGCTCGTGGGCACGCCGGAGTGGCTGGCGCTGTGGACGGGCTGGCAGAATGACAGCGGCAGCGGCGAGGCAGCCGTCAAGTCAGGGTCGGCATTTTACTATTTTAAAGGCGACAGCTATCTGGTGTTCGACTGGACCACACGCGAGTTCGCCGAGCCTGTGAAGATCGCAGACGGTGTGTTCCCGGATTTGTGGGCTGAGGGTGTGGACGCCGCTCTGGCTACCGAAGACCGCTCCATTGTCTTCTTCAAAGGCTTGTTTTACAAGCAATTCAAACCAACGGAGGAAAGCGGTTTTGAGCTGGAAGCGGAAGGCAACATCAACGCCCGCTATCCGGCCGTGCCGTTTGTCTTTCTGCATCCGGAATACCGCGACAAGACAGCAGCGGAAATCGATGCAGAGTTGACGCAGGAGTTCGGTACGGCGAACCAAGCCGTGCAGAATTTACAGGCGGAATTGGAACAGGCGCGGCGCCGTGAGCTGGAAAACCTCGAAATCGAAGTCGAGATGTTTCTCGTGCACGCGGACCCTGCCGGTCTCACCACCCTAGGTGGTCTGCTGACGTTTGCCTGGGCGAAAGACGCGCCGCTGCTGTTCGACAGCGCCAACGGCAAGCTCGCTCTTTATTTCCAGGGCGCCGACGACCAGTTCTTCGTGGTATACTATGACAGCATGACCTCAGCGGCCAATTTCGAGCTGCCGGCCGGAAACGCCACCAAACTGATTTGCATGCCACGCATGGTCGGTCCCATGGCAGAGACAGAAATCAAAATCACCGGCGAAGATCAATCGATGTGCGATGTCAGCTTTATAAATCCGCCGCTTTCCATAGACGAAGCCTGGCACAACGTGCCGCGCGCGGCAGCGAGGTTTGCCAAAATCATCAATGGCGCCGCAGCGCCGGTGGCTGTGGGTGAGCTGGCCGCGGATATTTCTGGTGAAATCAACTTTGTCGAGCTTGAGAACACAGATCAGGAGGCGCTGCAGCGAGGCGCGGCATTGGTCTTCGGTGCCCAGCAGTCGGCGATCAAATTCTTAACCCAGCAAGTGGCGCTGTCATTCGAGGAACAGAACACGTTCGCGGCGTTGCCGGACCCGGTTATCGCTGACGCCGGCTCTATCGAACTGTGGATCGCGTTCGATGGCCGGTCAAACCAGACCATTTTTGACGCCTCGGCGCAACCGACGGAATCAGCCGGGGGCAAGTTCTTCACCATCGATATCCGCAACCGCAAGCTCCGGTTCAATGTGCAAAACCAGGCAGATGAAAGCTTTGACGCCAAAGCTGAATTCAGCTCGCTGAATGTCGGCAAAGAATGGCGCCACCTGGTGGCTGTGTGGCAATTTGGCGCACAGGGATTTCTCAAACTTTATCTTGATGGCAACCTGATCGGAGACGACTCACATGTGAAAGGAGCGCGGCCAGACTTTCTGAATCCATTTCTGGGAAAGCCCCGCGGCGACTATTTCGCCAAGGGCAATTTCCGCGGCCAAATTGCCGAGATAAGCGTTCATGGCGGCGCGCTGACGCAGGAACAAATTCAGGCGCATCATCAATTGGGCATCTTCGGGATTGCACCGGAGTCGCTGCGCGCCTGCTGGCGTTTTCAAACAGCCAACGATGTGGTGGTGGCAGCCGACTATTCTGACAACAAGGTCAACGGCACGGTGCACGGTGAGGCAACGCTGGCGCCGGTGAGCTCCGGTGCGCTGCGCGTGGATATTCAGCCGCTGGTGCTCACAGAAGCAATTCAAACCGGCACGCCGGTTTATACTATCGTAGATTACAGCGTCAACGGCAAAGCGGCGGCCAGTCAGGTTGGGCGAGCTTCCTTGCTGTTTGCC
>CAZVSL010000504.1:3205-4811 GCA_964629935.1 uncultured Calditrichaceae bacterium
TCGAAGGCAACCGGCAATGTACAGAATATTACCGTCCTCGGCTCCAGCGCCAATTCGCCGCTGCCGCGTTGGGTGGCCTATGCGCAGGGCAGCACTCTGGAATTCGATGGCAACAAAGGCGAAGTCGTCCCGAAAGACCCGGCCAGTCTGCCCAATTTCGATGCCAAAGGCGACGTTTCCCTGGAAGCGTGGGTGCGCCCGGAACCGGTGGTGAATGGCGCCTTTTCCCGCGTAGTGCATCACTACTCCGGCGACTCCCTGTACGTGCTTGGCTTCGAGCCGAAACCGCTGCAATCCGCCATGTATTTCAACGCCACGGATGCGGAGAAAGCGTACGCCTGGGCAGCGCAGCAGGTCTGGAATGTCTTTCTCGGAGCGCAAAACTGGGCCTTTGCTGCCGCCGATGCCGCCATCGCCACAACCGGTACGCAGAAGCAAATTGCCGAAGCGGCTGAGAACGCCGCCAGAGATGCGATCTCGCCAATTCTTCCCTTTTACTATTTCTTCTTCTGGGGACATTACGAGCGCGATCGCGTCGGCGAGCTGGCCTATAATTGGGCGTTTGCCTGGGCGGCGACCCACACTGATTATATTGAATGCGCCAACGCGCCACAGCTCAACCCCAATTCTGACCAGTGGACGGTCGAGCTTTGGTTCAAAGCGGACCGGCTGCAGGGACCGAACATACTATATAATAAGGAACACTTGTTCGAAGCCATGGTCGAAGATGGCGTATTCAAATATGCCTGGCAGCCGCATTGGACCTGGGAATCGGCGTTCCCGGTAGCGCGTGGGCAGTGGTACCACGTAGCCATCGTCTACGATGGTCAAAAGCAACGGATTTACAAAGATGGCCAGCTCGTGCTCGAGCGGGCGCAGAGCGGCAAACTGGGCAGTACAGCTTTCCCCCTGCTCATCGGCGCGCGCTACATCGGCAGCCAGAGCAACCCGCCGACGCATTTCTTCCGCGGCGCCATCGACGAGCTGCGCGTATGGGGCGAGGCGCGTACGCAGCAGCAGATTCTCAACAACATCAACAAGCGTTTGCGCGGCGACGAAGAGAATTTGCGCGGTTACTGGCATTTCGATGAAGGTCTGGCGCGGGATTTCTCCCGTTTTGCCAATGACGGTTTGATCAAAGACTCGCCGCATACGGTGGAATCCATCATGCCCGGCCTGGCCATCACCGCCGGTGTCGGCAACCGCATCGAAGGCGGATTCAGCGACATTTACGTGCAGTCGAAAAAGGCCATTCCATATTTCTACTGGAACCATATCGCGGCCACCTATAATGCCTCGTACGGCCTGCGCTTCACGGACGAAGATGCTTTGATCGACGCCGGCAACAGTTCCACTCTCGACCTGAGCGGCGATCTGACCATCGAGATCTTCTTCCGTCTCGACGACCTGCGCCAGCCGCGTGGTCTGGTGCGTAAAGGCAATGCCCTGCCGGCGTATTCGGTCTACATCGATCTGCAAGGCCGGCCGGTGTTCACTTTTGTCGATGAAAAAGGCAAAGAGCAGGTGTTTCTGGTGACCACCGCCAACACCATCCGCACGGGACGAAGCTACCGTCTGGCAGTTGTGCGCCGCCACCAGTCGCGCA
>CAZVSL010000505.1:0-4800 GCA_964629935.1 uncultured Calditrichaceae bacterium
ACAACCCATTGGTGAAGATTTCCTTGCATGAATCGTTCAATTTGGGTCATAATAATGCGCTTCGTTTTACTTATATAGAACAAACAAAGGAGCAACCATGCCACACATTATCTTCAGGCGTTTTGTGATTGTTTCTATCTTCACGTTTCTCACGAGTCAGGTTTTTGGGGCCATGCCAAAGGACGATCAAACTGATGGCAGATATTCGGAGACTGCCGAACGGATCATCGAAACGGCGCTGACTCAGGGGCAGGCGTATGAGATGCTTGCCGAGCTTTGTTTTGAGGTCGGCGCCCGGTTGAGCGGCTCACCACAGGCCGCCGCCGCCGTTGAATGGGGGCGCCAGGCCATGGAACAAGCCGGGCTCGACAACGTGCGTCTGCAGCCGGTCATGGTGCCACGCTGGGTGCGTGGACCGGTTGAAGAAGCCTTTGTACTCAACTCCGAATCTGCCGGCACCGTTGAGCTTGCGGTCTGCGCCCTCGGTCGCAGCGTGGGCACGCCTGAGAGCGGTATTGTCGGCGAGGTGGTCGAAGTGAAAAACATTGAAGAAGTCAGAACGCTCGGAGCTAAAGGGAATGGCAAAATCATTTTCTATAACCGCGCCATGGAAGAGCGCCATTTGAACACATTCGCCGGTTATGTCGGCGCGGTCAATCAGCGTTCCAACGGCGCCATCGAGGCGGCGAAAGTGGGCGCCGTGGCTGTGCTTGTGCGCTCCATAACCACGCGACTAGATAACGTGCCGCACACCGGCGCCATGCGCTATGACGAAAACACGCCCAAAATCCCAGCCGCGGCCATCAGCACCCTCGATGCCAATTTTCTGAGTCAACTGCTCGCCCGCGACGGCAGCGTGCGCGTCAGCTTGAACCTGAGTTGCCAGACATTACCGGACGTGCTTTCAGCCAATGTGCTCGGTGAAATCAAGGGCAGCGATAAACCGGATGAGGTGGTTGTGCTCGGTGGTCATCTTGATAGCTGGGATAAAGGCCACGGCGCACACGATGACGGCGCCGGCTGCGTGCAGACGATAGAAGCGCTGCGGCTGCTCAAATCACTTGGCTTGCAGCCGAAACGTACCATTCGCGCTGTGCTATTCATGAACGAGGAGAACGGCGTACGCGGCGGACTCGCCTATGCTGACAGCGTGGTACAATATGGTCCCAAACACGTCGCAGCCATCGAGAGTGACCGCGGCGGCTTTACACCACGCGGCTTTTCCGTAAAATCAGACGCGAAAACGCTGGCGCGACTGAGCGGCTGGTCTTATCTGCTCAGCAAGATGGATGCTGATGACATCCACGCGGGTTACGGCGGCGTGGATATCGATCCGTTGCACCGCGAGTTAAACGTGCCGGTCATCGGCCTGGTGGTCGACTCGCATCGCTATTTCGATTATCATCATTCCGAGAACGATACGTTCGACACAGTCAACGAGCGTGAGCTCGAGCTGGGCGCCGCTGCCATGGCGATTCTTTCTTATGTTATTGCGATGGAGGGATTGTAACGCATCTTGCGCCAACAGCTTGATTTATGCTCATACCAGGCGCTAAGCCTCAGAAGGTTCGGCCCGCAATACCGGCTCCAGGTGGCGCACGGGACAAGGATTGCCGCCGTCCTGATACTCACATTCACCCCAGTAGAAGCATTTTACGGAACAGATCGGGGCCGCAGCCAAGGCATCGTACTCGGGATAGGTTTTGGCGCAATTCTCGACGTATTTGCGCCAGCGCCGCTTCTCCAGAATTTCTTTAAGACCTTTTTTGCCGAGCAGATTGACCCGGATCAGGGCTGACAGATCCTGCGCAGCCTTTGACTTTGGATTGTGCAGCAGAAATGGCCGCATCGCTTTGACTGCGCTTTTAACCTGCTGATCATAAGAGATATAGCCCAGCAACTGCACGTTGACACACAATAACTCGAGCGCGGCAGCCTGAATCGACTGGCCCTCTCTGACATCATCGCTGTCCTTCACCATGTTGAGCACGAGCTTGGGGGAGAAGTCTGCAAGCGTCTGTCTGAAAATGTCACCCGCTTTTTTGCTGTGCTTTTCCACCTCGTGAAGCAGGTCTCCGACCGTCTTCTGAATTTTCGCGGGTCGATTGATCTCTTCACTCGAAATAATCTCAAGCGACTTGGGATGGTCCTTCAGATTTCGGGTAAGCTGCCGCATCAGGCAAACTTTGATGAAACCGAACGCTTCATACACGGAAGTTGGCTCCGGCGTCATGACGACGATTCTTTCGTCTGCCAGCAAAAAGAAATCGATGGTGTTGTATCCGGAGCCGGCGACTAGATCCAGCAGGATCGAATCAGCCTGTAATTTGCGCAGCTCGCGCACCAGGCGTTGTTTTTGGAAATACCGTGGATTTGCCAGGCCAAGTGTGCCGCAGGCGCCGCTTATCATAGAGAGATTATCAACAGGCGTGTCCAGCACGATCTCGCCCAGAGAATCCTTTTGCAAGGTATAGAAATCGAAGAAGGTATAGGGAGGTTCGAGAATGCCCATGCAAGTGTGCAAATTCGCGCCGCCAAAGTCGGCATCGACCATAATGACCTCCTGCCCCATGGATGCCAGTCCGACGCCCAGCGAAGATGAAAACACCGTCTTGCCAACGCCGCCTTTACCACTGGCGATGGCGTAGATCTTATTATCAAAGTGGAGTTTTCCGTTCCCGTTTGTTTTGCCGAACAATTCCCTGAGCTCGGCGACATGTTCGGCCAGTACCCATTCGTCCAGGGCCTCACTCCAGACATAATCATCATGTTCAAAGCTGCCTTCCCGAACGAGTTCTTTCAGCTCACTCAGCGATACGGGTCCGAATTCCTTTTGATCGACCTTGATAAAGAGATTTTCCATCCTTGATACACCTGCCCAGTTCAAGTTACTTACATTTAGCCCGAAAAATTCACAAACATCATTTCATCTTGAGTCCATTGCAAAAGTGCGGCTTTGCCGCCTCAGGAAAAGTCGTAATAGATTTGTTTTGCGAATATAAACTATTTTCGCCCTTGAAGCAAAAAAGAGCGCGCTTATTACGAAAACTTGACGTAGATTTTGTTTTTGAAATCTTCACGCAATTTTTTCTTGCATTTCGCGCCGCAATTGGATAATCTTTGGCATAGCCGTTCGAGTCATAAGCAATTGATTTGTCATCGCTTCGGAGGGAGCATGCCCCTGATTGAGCAGGTAATAGAGACCTGTCTGTATGTCACCGACATCACTTTGGCTGAAAAATTCTACAGCGGCCTGTTTGAGCTTGATGCTTATTCCAAGGATGAGGCGCGCCATGTGTTTTTCAAGCTCGCGGGTGGCATGCTGCTTCTGTTCAATCCTGATGAAACCGAAAAGACCGATGATCTGCCGCAGCACGGCATGCGGGGCGCCGGCCATGTGGCTTTCGCCATCGCCCATGCGGATCTGGAGATGTGGCGGTCGCGCCTGCGTCAGAATGGGATCGCTATCGAAAAAGAAGTGACGTGGCCCACTGGCGGGCGGTCGATTTATTTTCGCGATCCATTCGATAATAGTCTTGAGCTTGTCACGCCGGACACGTGGTCATACTAACTCCCTGACCACTTACCCAATTTACCAGGACTGCGATTAAGGGGAATTTTTCGTATGTAAAAATTTGTCAATTTGTAATGAGAACCGGCCGAAAATGTCGATAGAGGTTCACAAGAAAGTTCGGCGGGATGTATGTGGAAATGGGTTCTCAATTTGGAATGGAGTTTGCTTACTTTTTGTGATTGCTTTTGGAGAAAGCGCTGATTTTGATTTCTTTGGAGAGGTTGTATGTTGCGATCTGCGAAATTTATCTTCTTTTTGTTCTTGTTGTCTCACGTGTATTTGTTTGGTACAGTTTCGGCTCAAACCTTCTATGCTGGGGAAGCGCTTTTCCCACTCCCTGAGGTGTTGAAACCAAATGTTGAGTTCTGGAAAAATGTCTACGCCAGATATTCTGAACGCGAAGTCATCATCCACGACTCCTGGGATTTGGGCGTCGTCTATGAAGTTGTGCACCTGGACTCTTTGTTCAAGGGCGCCAACGTCAGCAGTCGCATTCAGTGGAAGAAGGTCGAGCAGATAAAACGGGGCTACAAATCCATTTTGCTGCGGCTGTCCCGCAAGGGGAAGATTGAGCTTGATAAGCTGCGTGGCGAGGAGAAAAGAGTCGCCGCCTTGTTCGGGCCTGATGTGAGTTCGAAGGAATTGCGAATTGCTGCCGGACGAATTCGCGGACAATCAGGTTTGCGGGAACGATTTCGTCTTGGCGTGATGCGTTCCGGGCTTTATATGGACCGGATGCGCGAGATCTTTCTTGCAGAAAACCTGCCGCTGGAACTCCTGATGTTGCCGCACGTTGAGTCGTCCTTTAACTACAGGGCATATTCCAAATTGGGCGCAGCAGGGTTGTGGCAGTTCACGCGTTCGACCGGGCGCATGTTTATGACCATCGATTACAATATCGACCAACGCCTGGACCCACTGATAGCCACCAGGTCGGCGGCGAAACTGCTCAAGAAGAATTACGAATCATTAGGGGCCTGGCCGCTGGCGATTACGGCCTACAACCACGGCCGCAACGGCATGATGCGGGCGAAGAGAAAATTCGGTACGGATATAGGCAAGATCGTTCGCTATTATCGCAGCCGTAGCTTCGGGTTTGCCTCCCGCAATTTCTATGCTGAGTTTCTCGCTGCTCTGCATGTCGCCAGCAATTACCAACGCTACTTTGGGGAGCTCGAATTCCATCGGCCTGAAAAATTTGTGGAGTTTCAAATTCCAGATTACGT
>CAZVSL010000506.1:0-4788 GCA_964629935.1 uncultured Calditrichaceae bacterium
ATGTCAGAGTTCGAGGTCTCACGCCCCTGGCAAGCGTTTGTGCAGGTGCGTTTGCAGTTCTACGATGATATGCTGTCTGATGAGCGGGTTCTGCAGGAGCATAAGTGTCCGTACAATGTTGGTTTGCTTGAACATGTTAGCGACGGCGCGTGCCGAACGGCGCTGGCAACTATGTCGCACTGCGCTCAGGCGCAGAAAGTGCTGCGCCTGCTGCATCTGCACGATAAGTTCGACCTGATTGCTTCCCGCGACGACGTCGAGAATGGTAAGCCCGACCCTGAGATCTACCTGATGGTCGCTGGCGAGCTGGCGGTCCAAGCGGAGCAATGCCTGGTGATTGAGGATTCCCCGTCAGGCGCCAGAGCCGCGCGCAATGCCGGCATGCGTTGCATCGTCGTTACCACGGATTTCACACGCCGGGCGATCTATGAAAGCGAAATAGTTGACAGGCGGTGGATTGTCGACGATCCGGCAAACTTGATGGCCGTTGCCAGAGAGGTGCTGGATGAAACCTGAAATCAAGAACATGAGAATAATATGACCGGAAAGGAGACCCTGATGAGTAAACAGGATTTTGGTATGGTCGGCATGGGCGTCATGGGACAGATGTTCAGCCTGAATGTCGAGCGCAATGGCTTTGGCGTCTCGGTTTACGATATCAAAGAAGAATCAACCCGATCGTTTATCGAGAAGAGAGCAGCCGGGAAAAATATCACGCCAACCTATTCGATACAGGAGTTTGTAGACAGCCTGGCCCGGCCGCGGCGCATCATGTTGCTGGTACCGGCCGGCAAGGCTGTGGCTGCCGTGGTCGAGGATTTGACGCCAGTTTTGCAGGAGAGCGATTTGATTATCGATGGCGGCAATTCCTATTTTCTGGACACTGAGCGCCGGACAAAAGCGCTGGAGTCGAAGGGCCTGAGCTACCTTGGCATGGGCGTTTCCGGCGGCGAAGAGGGCGCACGGTGTGGCCCCAGCCTGATGCCGGGCGGTTCAAAGAGCGCGTACGAAAAGGTGGAACATATCATGACAGCCGTCGCAGCCAAAGCTGAAGAAGACGGCGAGCCATGCGTGACCTATCTTGGTCCCGGCGGCGCCGGTCACTTCGTTAAGATGGTGCACAATGGCATCGAGTACGGCGACATGCAGCTCATCTCCGAATCCTACGACTTGCTGAAGCGCACGCTCGATCTGTCGGCGCAGGATTTCCACGACATTTTCTCTGCCTGGAATGACGGCGAGCTTGCTTCTTTTCTCATAGAAATCACAGCCGAGATTTTCAAGAATAATGACGAAGACACCGGCAAACTGCTCCTGGATGTCATTCTGGATGAAGCCGGTCAGAAAGGAACCGGAAAATGGACCAGCCAGCAGGCCATGGATCTTGGCGTGGCAATCCCCACGATCACGGCCGCCGTAGACGCAAGATTTGTTTCCGCGATTAAGGATGAGCGGGTGCGCGCAGCCAGAGTCCTGCAGGGACCGTCAACGCAGTACCGCGGCCAGGCGCAGAAGCTCATCGATGCGGTGCGCGACGCGTTGTTTGCCTCGAAGGTATGCTCGTATGCACAAGGCATGCACCTGTTGCAGATGGCCTCGGCAGAATATGAATATGATTTGAAGCTGGCAGATGTCGCCAGGATCTGGCGCAATGGCTGCATCATCCGCGCCCGGCTGCTCAATGACATCATGCACGCTTTTGACCGCAAACCGGACCTGACAAATCTGCTGCTGGACGAGAAATTCCACGAAGGGATACACAGCCGGCAGTCGGCCTGGCGCTCCGTTCTGAACACGGCGACTGAAATTGGCGTGCCCATGCCGGCCATGAATGCTTCTCTGGCTTATTTTGACGCCTATCGCAGCGAAAGATTGCCGGCCAACATGATTCAGGCACAACGGGATTTCTTCGGCGCGCATACGTTCAAGCGCGTGGACAAGAAGGGGACCTTTCATGCAGACTGGTATTAGAGCGGCATTTTTCGCCATGTGCCAGGCATGCCCGGTTCATTCGCATTTATCAAAGTCGGAATAGAAAACAAAACGGGGTAAAAAATGAGCAAAAGCAAACCTGTCACTATTGTAATTTTTGGCGCTTCAGGCGATCTGACAAAACGCAAACTGATCCCGGCGCTGTTTCAAAACGCGAAAGAGAACTTGCTGCCAGAAAAAACCCGCATCATCGGTTTTGCACGCAGTGAAAAATCGCACGAGACCTTTCGTTCGGAAATGCAAGATGCACTTGCCGAGTTTTCGCGCTCGAAGCCGCAAACTGAGTCGAAAGAAGTGGCGGATTTTCTCAGCAAGTTGTACTACCACTGCGGCAGCTATGATGATGAGTCCAGCTTCAAAAAGCTGAAGGCTATGATCGAAGAGCTCGATAAGGAAGACGATGTTGCACCGGAAAAGGGTAACCGTCTGTATTATCTTTCCATTCCGCCGAAAATGTTCTCCAAAGTGATCGCCATGCTGGGGCAGACCGATCATATCGTCCCGGCTGATGCGCCCAACTGGACGCGCGTCATTATCGAGAAGCCGTTTGGCCACGATCTGGAATCTGCCCGCGCTCTCAACCACGACATCCTGTCCGTGCTCGATGAGTCCCAGGTGTATCGTATCGACCACTATCTGGGGAAGGAGACCGTCCAAAACATTATGGCGTTTCGTTTTGGCAACAGTATTTTTGAACCTCTGTGGAATCGTCGTTATGTGGACACCGTCCAGATTACGGTGGCAGAAGCGGTCGGCGTGGGCAGCCGGGCCGGTTACTACGATCAATCGGGCGCGTTGCGGGATATGGTGCAAAACCACATTCTGCAGCTTTTGTCACTGGTGGCAATGGAGCCGCCCGCTTCGTTTGAGCCCAACGCTGTCAGAAACGAGAAAGTCAAAGTGCTCAGCTCTCTGCGCCCGCTCACGCCAAAACAGGTGGCTGAAAATACCGTTCGCGGCCAGTACACTGCCGGTGAGACGAACGGCAAGCAAGTCCCGGATTACCTCAACGAACCGGACGTGACCTCGAATTCCAAAACCGAGACATTTGTCGCACTGAAGGCTCAGTTAGACAACTGGCGCTGGGCCGGCGTGCCGTTTTATGTGCGCACAGGCAAAGCATTGAGCCAGCGCATCACTGAAATCAACATCAAATTTCGCCAGCCGCCCCTGGCTCTCTTTAAGCATACCCCCCATGAGGGGCACGTAGAGGGCGACGAAATGGAGCCGAATACTCTCTCCCTGCGCGTTCAGCCCAACGAGGGCATTCGTTTACATTTTGGCTTGAAAACGCCCGGTCCGGATATGGTTCTGCGTCCCACTGAAATGGAATTCTGCTACAGCGATATTTTTGATGCGCCTTCACCCGAGGCCTACGAGCGTTTGTTGTTGGATGCTGCGCTCGGAGATACCACGCTGTTTATCCGCAATGACGAAGTGGAGGCAGCCTGGACCTTCGTCGATCCCATCTTACAAGCCTGGGCAGACAGTGATGCCATCAAGATCCATCCCTACAGCGCCGGGAGCTGGGGACCGGCCGCCGCAGATGATCTGCTCGCCAGAGATAACCGCAAGTGGGAAAAGTTAAGCGGGCAGGAGTGTTCGGATGAGTGAACCGGCGCCCTCTTGACTGCGTCCCGCTTGCTGCTTGTTTGTAGACGCAGATGAAAGCTCCCCAACTGAAGGCTTCGCTTCGGGCCGGGCCGGTCAGTTGGGGAGCACCTTATTCTCCCTGCTTCGGCTCAATTCTGAGCATACAATTCCGCTAAATTTAACCAGTCTACCTCTCCAACTACAAACGCTGCACCGACACAGCCACCATACTGCAAGTCCTCTCTCCTGGCAACGATAGTAAGAACGCATGCGTTTGCCTAACGCTATTTCTAATCTCTTAATATGAAGGAGACTGTTGACTTAATCAAAACAGATGATTAAACTCTTTTTCATTAACTATTTTATTTAAGGAGGAAGCTATGAAGAACTTGCAGAAGCTGTTATTGTTGGCGGGCTCGTTTGCGCTCATGCTGGTACTGTCACTGGCCCTGGTGCAACCCGCTTTTTCACAGGACGGGGACATGAGCATGCACTTTGAAAAATCCCTGGCCATCTGGAATGAGGGTAAGTTCGAAGTTGTCGACGAAGTTTATAGTGCTGATATCGTTCGTCACGCCGCGGGGGTGATGGATGATGTAGAAGGCGTCGAGGCATACAAAGCCTACGTCAAAGACGTCCGTACCATATACCCGGATTTTCAGGTAACATTGGATCAGAGAATCGCGGCCGATGATTGGCTTACCGTGCAATGGACCGTCACCGGCACAAACGAGGGCGCCCTGAACGAGAACGTTCCGGCCACCGGCAAAAAGATTGAGATTTCAGGCGTGACCGTGGCCCGATTTGCAGACGGTAAGATCGCCGAGGAATGGGCATACTGGAATCACGGCGCAGTCCTGAGCCAGCTTGGCTTCACCATGACGCCGCCAGCGATGGCAGAGAAATAAGAAGTATCAGCCTGGGTAGTGGGTTTCCTGGGCCGTTCATTTCCGCGGCCCGGGAAACCCAAAAACAGATGCGAGTCAGACAAAATGCTGTGCCCCGATGTGAACCCCACAGGCGCTAAGATTCAAGACTAAGTAGTTTGCTAATATCTCCCTGGCCTGCAATATTCACAAATCGCCGCCTCCGCCACAGGTTAAGTCCTGCGGGTCCGCATAGCAAATCCCGCGGACTTGAACCCGCCGGAAGGCGGCTTTAGCCGTCTTGCATGGATTGAGCCTGATGCTTCAGCATTAGGCT
>CAZVSL010000507.1:0-4770 GCA_964629935.1 uncultured Calditrichaceae bacterium
CCCTTACAGGGTTTTGATGGTTGTGCGGGTTTTCGGCTCCCGGGGTTAATCCGACTCGTCGGATTAACCCCGGGCTTTGTTGTGTAACCGCTTCGCGGTAACGGGGAGAGTCATGGCCAGGAAATGAGGCTTTTGACGATTTTGTAAACCATTTAGAAACAATGGCTTCTGAGTTTGTGAACCCTTTTATGAATTTTTCAGGTTAGGAAATTTGCTTTTCATTTCTTATTTTTTGCAAGTGCCCGCGAGCATTTGGTATCCGGCGGCACAATAATTCGTTTTCTTTTCCCACCTAATGTCAACGGAGCAAATCATGGCGCCAAAGAAGTATGAAGAAGTCCCTGTTGAAATGCTACGCTGGCGTTGCAACCCTGACTCCCTCGGATTTAAAACCACAGACAAGATAGAAGGTTGCGATGAGATTATCGGCCAGGAGCGCGCCGTGCGCGCAATGAAGCTTGGCCTCGAGGTCAAAAGCCCCGGTTACAATATTTATGTCGCGGGCCTGACCGGAACCGGCAAAACAACCACAGTCAAACATCTGCTCGAATCCATTGATACGGACCATGAAATTCCGGACGACATTTGTTATGTCCACAATTTTGCTCATGAAGATGCACCCATAGCGATATTTCTACCGGCAGGCAAGGGCAGCGCCTTTGCACAGGATATGGAAGAGCTGGTGCAAGATCTCAAAACCAAGTTGCCTCAGATATTCGAAAGCGAGGAGTATCAAAAGCGCAGCAAAGGCATCATCGACAAGTTGAAGTCTAACTCGCTTTCGCTATTCAAAGAGCTGGAGCAGGAAATCCGGGATGAAGGATTTGCTGTGGTAAAAGTGGAGATGGGCAGCGTTAGCCGGCCTGAAATCCTGCCGTTTGTGAACGAAGAGGTGATTTCCTGGGACAAGCTAAATGAGAAAGTTCAGAAGGGTGAGCTCAGTGAGAAGGAGTTCGAGAAACTCATACAAAAACATACGGAATTGTCTGAAAAGCTAGAGCGTACACTCAGAAGGAATCGCAGCATCGAGAAGGACACAGAAAAAGAGCTCGACAAGCTCAAGCAGGAAGTATGTCTGCCAGTGGTCAGCAGCCTTATCGATGACTTGCGGGAAAAATATGATTTTGAGGGCGTAACCGATTATCTCGACAAGGTGCAAGAGAATGTTCTGGATCAAGTCGAGCGTTTCAAAGAAAAGGACGAGAGCGGGAGCGCAGGCGGACAGGCGGTTCTGGGGATGCCGGTAGCCCAACCCCCGGACCACTTCACCGAATATAAGGTCAACGTGATTGTCGACAACAAGGAGCTGGATAAGGCGCCGGTGATCATAGAGACCGTACCCAACTATCGCAACCTGTTCGGAACCATCGAACGTGTTTGGGACCGCAGCGGCGCCGCGCAAACGGATTTCACCAGAATAAAGGCCGGCTCACTGCTGCGTGCAAACGGCGGCTATCTGGTGTTGAACCTGTTGGACGCCATCACTGAGCCCGGCGTCTGGGTGGGCCTCAAGCGTACGCTCAAGAGTCGAAAGCTTGCCGTGCAATCCTACGATCCTTTCTATTTTTATGCCACCACCGCACTCAAGCCGGAGCCAGTGGATATTGATGTTAAGGTTGTGATAGTCGGCGACAGCCATATCTACCAACTGCTTTATTTCTATGACGAGGATTTCAAAAAAATCTTTAAGGTTAAAGCTGAATTTGACTCTGTGATGCGCCGCGATGATGATGCCATCCGAAATTATGCCCGGCTGATCAAAAAAATCTGTGATGATGAGAATTTGCGGCCTCTTTCCAGCAGCGGCGTGGCGCAGATCATCGAACATGGTGTAAGGCTGGCTGGCCGGCAAAACAAGCTTTCCACTCGCTTCAGCGATATTGCCGACGTGCTGCGGGAGGCGCAGTATTGGGCCAGCGACAGCGGGGATAAGCTCATAAGCGATGAGCATGTAAGAAGAGCCATTGCAGAAAAAAAAACACCGCGCCAGCCTGGCCGAGGACAAAATGCAGGAGATGATCGAAGAAAGCATTTTGCTGCTGGACATCGAAGGCGAGAAGGTGGGGCAGGTCAATGGCTTGTCAGTCTACAATCTCGGTGACTATATGTTTGGCCGGCCGGTGAGGATCACCGCAGAGGTAAGTCTGGGCCGCGCCGGCATCATCAACATCGAACGGGAAGCTGATCTAAGCGGAAAAACCCATGATAAGGGTGTGTTGATCATTGGCGGTTACTTTCGTGGCAAGTATGCTCAGGACAAACCGCTGGCCATGAGCGCCAGCCTGGCATTTGAGCAATCTTACTCAGGTGTGGATGGCGACTCCGCCTCGTCAACTGAGATCTACGCTATCCTGTCGGAGCTATCCGGGTTGCCGTTGCGCCAGGATGTTGCAGTCACAGGTTCGGTCAACCAAAAAGGACAAATCCAACCCATTGGCGGCGTCAATCAAAAGATCGAAGGATTTTTTGAAGTGTGCCAAGCGAAAGGATTGACAGGCGAACAGGGCGTGCTCATTCCTCAGCAGAACGTCAGCGATCTGATGCTAGACGATTTCACATCTATCCGGTCAGTACCATCGACCAGGGCATCGAGATTTTGACCGGTGTTGTCGCCGGAGAGCAACAAGCGGACGGCTCTTATCCGGAGCAAACCGTCAACTTCAAGGTAGATGCAAAATTGCGGGGCCTGGCAGAAAGTATGAAACGATTCTTCACGGAGACACCGCGAGACGGCGAGCAATCAACCTCCTGAGAGTAAGTGACTCTCAGGCGTTCCCGATACAATATCGACCGGAGCCGAAAAAACGCCGGCTATTTGCGCCGCCGGCATCTGTTATCCACAGTTGAAAGGAGGCCATCATGTCTCGCAACAAACAAGATGTCTACTCAAGAATCGAAGAAGAGCACGACAAGCTCAGAAGTGAATTAGGAAACCTGAGCACATTTGCCATGCGGGAGAGCGATCCGGACGACTTCGCGGAATGGCGGCTGGAGTTTGTCTGGCAATTGCGTGATTTCAAGAATCGGTTGCTCAAACATTTTGACCTCGAGGAGTCGGGCGGGTTTATGCGTGATGTCATCGATCTTTCGCCTGAATCCTGCAACAAAGTCGAGCAGTTGAGACGTGAACACCATCAGTTCACCGCAGCCCTCGACAAGCTGATCGAGACTTTGCGGGCCATGCCAAACCAAGACCAGGCGATGATTCAGAAGCTACGAATGGAGCTCAGCGATCTTATTGTTGCCCTGCGTGATCACGAAAACGAAGAGCATCGTTTGATTCAGAAGGCTTACTATCGGGTGTATGGCGGGCCGGCGTAGGGTATGATGAATCGTTTGTACAACAAAACTCGCTTTGTTGATTCGGAGTTTGTTACCATTGAACTGCCGGGTGGCTTCGATTTGAGAACTGAAGCATCAAACGATTCCTTGTATTCCGAGTTTGGTGTATTTAGTTCACAACTCAAACTTACATCAGGCAGGCAGTTGGTGTGGCAAAGCAGGTTTGAGTCACACGCGCGGGAGGTGCCACTGCAAAAGTATGAGGACTACCATAACTTCATGAATGAAGTCACGAAAAGAGCCTCGCAATATGTTGTTCTACAGAAACACAAGGGAGCTCAATGATTTCTCTTAGCAGCATCAAAGCCAGCAGCACCGTCAATTAAACAAGTACCGAATCCCAAATTGCATGCGCCAGCGAGAGTTGAGTCCGATATCATCCTGAAAAGTCTGCACGGTTTCGGGAAACCGAAAAATGGGTTGGCCGGTGTCGGCATCGAAATTGCCGGTGAAGACCAGCGGCGATTTTGCGCTCGAGGTGGCGATTTCGCGTACACCCCAGCTCGAATTGAGCAAATTCCCAACATTGAGAATATCCAGACTCACCTGAAACGTATGCCTCTGGCCGCCGAAGTTGAGCTTCAAATCCTGCAGTATCTTCAAATCAATCGTTGAAAACCACGGATTGGTGGCGCCGTTGCGTTCGGCGATTTCGCCACGGTGGGAGCTGAGATAACTGTCACTGCGGATGAAACGGTCGAAGGCCAGCCACTGGTCTGCTGCCGTCACCGTGTTGCCATCGCTGTCCGCAAACTCCGCAAATGTTATCTCCGTGGCGTTCCTGGGAATGTAGACGAGATCGTTGCCGCTGGCGCCATCGCCGTTGATGTCGCCGGTGTAAACGTAGGAGAAACGCCGGCCTTCTGCCACATCCAGAAACAATCCGACATGAGTCGCAAACTTCGGTGACCAGCGTTTGTGATAGGTTGCTGCGCCGACAATGCGATGGCGGTGGCCAAATTCTGAATAGCCCAGTTCCGGAGAATTCGGGTCCCTTGCTATGGGATTGGTTTGCCACATGCGGTCGGCTTGCTCGGTCGAGGTGAACTTGTTCTTTGCTTCTGTGAAGTTGTAGGCCAGCATGGCATCCAGCCCAATGGCAAAACGCTTGCGAATTTGCGTGGTGATGTTGAGGTGATGGCCCTTCTGCGTGTTGTCGAGCACAAACACGCCCGCGCCGGCGTCGAGCACATCCGGGTTCAGGCTGTTGAGCGGGTTGCCGTTCTCGTCGGTTCCGCGCGTGTACACGGGCCGGCCATCGGGCGCCGGCAGCCTGCCTGTGGGGCGCGCAAGATTTGCGTTGCGGACGAATACATTGTTGATATCATTGCCGTACAGAATTTCGAACGTGCCCAGCATGTCCCAAGGCAGCTTCTGATCGATGGCCAGGTCGGTTTTCCATACCTGCGGCCAGCGAAAGTCCTCTAC
>CAZVSL010000508.1:0-4744 GCA_964629935.1 uncultured Calditrichaceae bacterium
TTCTGCGTTGCGCTCGATGGCGGCGATGGTGCTATCCGGAAAATTGCCGTCCGGATCGCCGGCTATGACGTCAGCATAGTCCATCACACCGGCTATCTCCGCGATCACAACGCGTACGGAATCGCCCGGCTCCAGCGTATAGGGGCCATACGAATATGTATAGAAATTCATGCGCCGGCCGTTTTCAGGGGTACTGGGAATGCCGGATAGACGTGCGAAATCATGAAATCTCTTCTTGGGCGCGTTGCTGGTGATGCGAAAGAACTCCATATCCAGGTCCTGCCCTTGAAAGGTGCCACCCTTGTGCGAATCAATGCGCAGCGCATCGGGCTTTGGCGAGTTGCGGGGCACGCCATCGGTCGGATCCGCGTGCAGCGCCAGCCAGCCAAAGGCTGCGGGACTTTGTAGCTCGTCGCCAAACTTCTGCTTCCAGACTTCGCCTTGTTTCAATGGAAACGGATCAAATGGCGTTGGCTCTTTGCCGCCGTTGAAATTGGTTGAATACGCCAGCGTCGAGTCGTCTGAGACATGATAGAAGTCGTGGTAGGAGCCGGGCTGCCAGCCAAACGCCCCGGCCTGCACGGCGGTCAACTCACTATGAAAATTGATCTGGCTTTTGGTCGACACCGAGACGCCCGAATGAAACACGAAGTAAACATCACGCAAGGTTTGCTGCGGAAAATCAGGCACGATTTCGCCGGTGAGGGTTGAGACCATCTGGTCTGTATTTTTGAAAGTATAGTCGTAAATGATGAAATCGCGATAATTCGGATAGGCCCAGACATAGCTGTGACGCCGAACTGTTATGCCGGTGTTGGTGTGCCACGAGGCTTGTGTCATTTCCTCCGGCAACAACGGGTTGAAATCCGGGGTCTCGATGAAGTTCTGCATCAGGAAGATTGGCTCACGCGTTGATTCTACGCCATAAGTATCTTGCTGAATGCCGGCGAGATAGGCTTCGAAGTCTGTTGGCGTCGGCGTGAAATCCGGCGGCGTTCCGGGAATAAGCATGTCCTTGACCACGATCCAGCAGCCGCTTCTGAAATTGTGAAAATTGGCGTTGGCAAATGTGTTTATCGCGTTTTCCTCGCCGCCGATGGGATGTATAAATCCATCGAATCCCGGAAACAAACCGAGCGGAAAGGGCACGAGATAATCCCACGCGCCCAGGCTGCCGATCCAGCCGTCGTTGCGCACATTCTCCCAGATACGGCCGCGCGTATGCTGCTTGTCATCAACTATCTGTGCGGCGGCATTTGTCAGAGACAGAATGACACAGCACAAGATAGCGAGGCAGCTCAGTTTCGTCAATAGCTTCATTTTTCACTGACCCTGATTTAAAGTTCGAAAGTAAAGCCAAACAGAACGGTCCGTCTGATATTCCGGAATTTGGCCAGGCCAACAATGGGTGCGCCATTCGCATCTTCAGATGGCAGGAATTCAAAGTCGCTTTCTACAAAGCGCCGCTGATCCGCCCGCGAAGCGCGTTCGAAGGCTGACAGATTAAGCCATTGATGATTGAACAAGTTCGTGACCTCAATATAAGGCCGGATGTGAATATTCGGCCTAGATAGAAAAATCTCTTTCGAAAGCCTGAGGTCCACATTCTGGTCGGGATCGCGCAAATGCTTTTTGCCTTCAAAGACAAAGAAGTCCTGAAGCAAGTCTGCGTTAGGAAAGACGGCCTGATATTCGAGGGATAGCGAGATATCCTTCAGGGCGCCTTTCAGAAACGTCCAATTCGCCGGGGTTTCATAGAACAAGCCGGCTTTCAGGCGCGGATTATTGTGTACGATGAAATCACCGCTGGGCGCAAACCGGACGCCGTCCTGGCTGATCGCCACCGGCTCGCCGCTTCTGCCATTCACGCCCTGTTGTGTGGTAAAATTGGCATAGCCCCAGAGCGTTCCAAAGTTGGCCGGCGATGGCGTCTTGCGCAGCGACAGCTCAAAACCGCGCACGTCAGCGTAATCACCGTTGCCGTTGGTCGCATAGGTGCCGGTGGGTCCGATCACAGAGATCGAGCGAATGGTGTTGCGGATGTCTTTGTAGAAACCTGTCACCGTCAGCACAAAAAGATCAGCAAAGTTACGCTCTACGCCAACCTCATAAGCAACTGTCTTGCGCGGTTCCAGCTCACGATTGCCCAGCACCCAGAAGGAGCTGGAGTCATCGACGATAAATGTAGTCAGGCTGCCAAGTTGTTCATCCGGACTGTTACCCTCGCCAGTGTCACCAAACGGAGCACGCTGGAAGAAGTGACCGTAGGAAAAATGCAAAACCGTGCGTTCATCGATAGGGTGTGAAATGCCGAGACGCGGGCTGAGCTGTGCAAACGTCTTGGCGTCACGAGTTGGACCATTCAATGGATCGAAGAGGTCTTCGAAGACCACTTCGTTGGGATCATAAAAGTCCAGACGCAAGCCGGCGTTGGCGATCAAACCGCCGAATTCCAGTTTGTTCTGGAAATAGAGCGCGCCCTGATACGGTTTGTAGACGTTATCATCCGTGCGGTCCGGCAGCTTGGACTGATTGAAATGGTCGAGATCGTAGGCCGTAAGATGTAATCCGGTCTTCAATTCCCAGCTCTTGTTGATCTGGCTGTTGAAGTCGCCCTTGAAATTCCATTCCGTATTGAAATCATCAAAACGGAAGAAGTAACCCGTGGTGTGAAAGCCGATGCGGTTGGCAAAACCGCCGGGAATGGGGTTGCCGTTTTCATCGACGGCGCGCAGATTATCGCGCGTTGCATCCGCCGCATCGAAACCGATGGGATCGCCCGGAAACACGTCAACCTTGCGTTTGGCAGCCACGCGCGACAGCTTGATCTCATACATCGATTTCGTGTTCAGAACATGGGTGAATCGCAGCGTCTGGCCATCGGTTCGTGTGGTTGGAAATCCGGGAAAGTCGAAAAAGGCATAGCGCGAGTCCACGCCAAAGTTTTGAGCATAAAAGAAATCCGGCGGGCCTTCCACGCCCCAGGACGTCTCCTCGGAGCCGAAGAAACCGGATAATTGCAGCTTCATATTGCCGGAGAGCTTGAAAGTCAGCTTCGCTGTGCCATCAAAGAATTCCCCTCGGTCGCGAAAGGCGTTGCCAAACAACGGCGCCTGCGAGCGATACCGGCCCGAGACAAAGAAATAGGTGTTGTTTACAAAAGGAACCGGACCGCTGATGCTGGTTTCTGTTTGATAGCTTGGGGTCGAAGTGTAATCCGTCAACGGCTGATGCGTATCCAGATAGTTTTGATAAGCCTGCTCCGGCGTCCAGACACTGCGCGGATCGATGCCGGGGATGCCGTTGGGATCGACCCATTGGTCCGGGTGTTCTATCCACCACTCCAGATGCCGGGCGTGGCTGTTTTCCCAGTAAAGGTCGGTATTGCGGTCGTAGAGCGCAACGCCCCAGTGCCGCCTGCCGGGCGGCGTGTAGCGTACATCGGTAAAGAACCTGTAGTCATCACTACCTTCTTTGGTTACAATATTGATCACGCCGGACTGCGCCTCGCCGTACTCGGCGTTAAACGACCCGGTGATCACTTCCAACTCCTGGATCGAGCTCAGGTTGATGTTGGTATAGGGGTTCTGGTTGAGTGGATTCTGCGCCCTTGCGCCGTCTATCATGAAGGCGACTTCGTTGACGCCGCCGCCGCGAATCCGCAGCTCGCCATTGTCCATGTTTATGCTTGGTAATGAAGCAAGAACCGAGGTAAATTGCGTTGTCGGCCGCGCCTCAATTTCCTGGGTTTCCATGATAACACGGGTCGAGGTGTTGTGCTTTTCCACCAGCGGTCGCTGCGCCGTGACAGTCACTTCGCCGCCAAGCTCCACCACCGTTTCATCCAGGGCAATATCCAGCTCCGTGGTGACGTCGATCCGGACGCGCACTTGCTTTACGATAACCGTCTTGAAACCGATCATCGTCGCTTTCACCGTATAGACGCCGGGCGGCAGGTTGGCGATGAAATAGTCGCCGCTGCCGTCGGATGCAGCGCCAAACGTGGTTCCCTCAACCACGATATTTGCGCCGGGCAACGGCTCGTCGGTTTGGGCGTCTGTAACCTTGCCGGCAATTTTGCCGGTTGTGCCCGCATGCAAGGTTTGCGCGCCGAGGCAGATCACGACACACAACATCAGCCGCAACCAGCGGGCCATCCAGTAATCTTGATAGAAAGCCATGTTAGAACACCTCCGTCCGCAGTGAAGTGCGGTAAGCTTGTCGTGATTGAATCGGTATCATGTCGTCATCGCCACCCGGTGAGTTACATCCTTTTTATGAATGGCGGGCTAGGTCATAACCACGCCCTTGACAAAGCCTTCCTGTTTTGACGCTGCCAGCGCAAAGCCATCGTTGATCTTTTCGAGCGGAAACCGGTGCGTAACCAAATCCTGCATTTGCAGTTTTTGCGCTTCCAACAGCTTCAGGCCGATGTGCATACCTTCGACATATATGTTGGCGCTGCGCACGTGCCCGTTGATGATAGAAAATGCCATCCAGTTCCAATACCCCCAATTTACCTTTCTGGGTTCGCCCTGGTGAAATCCGAAGACCTCCAGCTTGCCTTCCATTCTCACCAAATCGGTAGTCAGGTCCAGAGTTTGCTGGATACCGGCGCCCTCGACGCCGAGATCCACGCCTTTGCCGTCGGTCAGCTCTTTGATCTCATTTTTTACGTCATCTTCCTGCGGATTGAATATGTGCGTCCCGCCAAGCCGGCGGGCAAGCGCCAGAATATCAGCCC
>CAZVSL010000509.1:0-4739 GCA_964629935.1 uncultured Calditrichaceae bacterium
GGCGGTCTTGATGCGATAAATGACCCGAAACGGCTGGCGCTGCTGTAGCGCTTTCTTCACCTGCGCACGCACCACCGGCTCATCTTCCTGAAAGATGAGTTTGTTATAGATGACGTTCTTGTTTTCAACCAGGTCATCAGGCTGGTAACCGGTCAGCGCATAGGCGCCCTCGCTTACGAATTCCATGGTCCAGTTTTCATCATTGCGGCAGCGATACACCATGCCGGGCAAATTGCTCATGAGCGTGGCCAGGGAGCGCTGGCTTTCTGCCAGAGCTTCTTCGGCCCGCTTGCGCTTGCTGACGTCCTGCACGATGCCGGTGAACATGCGTTCGGAGTTGATGAAGAACTCGCTGACAGACAAATGCATCGGAAACACCTCTCCGTTCTTGCGCCGGCCCAGCACCTCACGTCCGATTCCGATTATCTGGCGTTCGCCGGTCTCGATGTAACGCTTGATGTAGTCGTCGTGCTGCTCCCGATGCGGAGAAGGTATGAACAGTTTGATATTCTTGCCAATTGCCTCCTCGGCGTGATAACCAAAGATGCGTTCGGCGGCGGGATTGAGCGATTGAATCCGGCCGCGGGCGTCAATCGTGATGATGCCGTCGACTGCGGTTTCCACGATGGTGCGGGTCTTGGTCTCACTTTCGACCAGCCGGCGTATGAGCGGATTGGTAATGCGCATAAATAAAAAAGCGCCCACAAAAATCATCGCCAGCGCCGCGATTGTTGCGACGATTCCGGCTCTGATAAACGGCGCCCGGATTCTGGCCAGATCGATCTTTGCTGTGATGGCCCAGCTCAAGCCTTCGATGTTTTCATAGGCCGCCAGGACATCATTGCCGCGATAGTCGACAGTGACCATGGTTCCGCTGCCACCCTGAAGTGCACGCCGCAATGGCTCCGCATGTGCAGAGTGGAAAGGTACTCTTCGGGGCAGTGCTGTTTTCGGGTGGTCAAGCAGGAAAACGATATCATCGCCGCGGCGCTCAGCCAAAATGTATTGGCTGCTATCATCTAGCTGGTGCAATCTTTCATACGCAGCAGAGATATGCTGCAGTGTGGCAGCCCTGGTCTCGGCGTCAGCAAATGCAGTGGCGGCGCTGGCGTTAACCCGCGTCACAGACTCAACCAGTCGAGCCTGGCTTTCCACGGCCTCGACGAGCCGGGCGCGCTGCTGCTCAAACGCAGCATTGTACAGCACAAAAATACCAACTGAGCCGGCAACCATCACCACCAGCGTCATGATGGCAATCAAAGAAAAGAGACTCTTGCGATCGCGCATTGAAAACAGAAAATCAGCATCAAAGGTTTTCTTGAGCCGGCTTTTTTGAAAATTCATGGTCCACTTATATTCCGGCATTATGACCACCGGAACAAGATAATTCGCAAAAATGATAATTGCAATAACAAATGCTAGTATAGGAAGGATTGCAAACTGCGTACCGTGGAAGACAATCGCGATGGAATGTTTCGATAAATGTATTTTAAATAAATATTTATGTTTATAGTGTAAGTAGACGTAAATTCCCACTATAGCTAAAACAAGTTCTCAATAATAAGAAGTCAAAGAAAATCCTTCTTATCATTGAGAATCACGAGCTGGGGTTCAGGCTTAATGTGACCGGCAAAAGCCGGGCTGGATCATGCTCCCGGCTTTGATTTGTCGAGTATGAAATTGACTGGAATCGAAACCCAGACTTTCACAGGACTATCCCGCTGTTTGGCCGGGCGCCATTTTACAGCCATAACTGCCCGCTGCGCAGCCTCTTCAAAACCTACCTTGAAGCCTGAATCCTGGAGTACCTGCGTTTTTACCACGTTGCCATTCTCATCGATGAGAACGCCAACGATCACCCGCGCCTCTATGCCAGCTTTCCTTGCGATCTCAGGATATTTCAGGTTTCTTTGAATCGCACCAAAACCACCGATTGGCTGTGGCGGTTCATCATAAGGAACGAAAACATAGGAGTCCCAATTATTGTCGCTCTCAGGCGGCGGCGGCGGCGCATCCAGTTCCGACAAATCCAGGTCTGTGGTTTCGATAGTCAGGTCTTCGGGCACGTCCTCGCTTTCCGTCGGGATGGGGACAGATGGTCGCGGCGGCGGCGGCGCTTTCTTGATCTGCTCAGTTGGCGGGATGTCCTCAACCACAATTTCGATTTCCTTGGCCTTTTTTTCGCCTGCAGAAAGACTGAAATCAGGCAGGGCATGAAAGATGACCAGCATGATGATGAGAGAACCGATCAATCCTAACTCCAGCGCCTTCTTGTAAACCAACTTCAGGTTGGCTTCAGGCCTTTTGTGTGTTATCATGGTTACTCGCCTCACTCAAATATGACTATTTGGTTTATGGTTTGAGCCTCATATATATATTCATCCTCGGCAAAGCTCATACCATACTTTGCAACGTGACGCAAATTATTTTATAAGCTATTATTTAACTTAACGTTATTGAGGTAAATGAAGGCTGGGGTGACATAGTGGTTTTGGCGCCGGAGTTTCCCACAAAAGGGAAGAAATCACGATATTTTTTTTAAAATTGAGAATCGCGTGCAAAGTGCGGTCTCAGAGGCGGTGGCGAGAATCATAAGTAAAATTAACTAGTTACACAAGTTTTGATGGCCGCAATCTGTAAAATGTGTGATGGCACGGTTTTTTCTTCAGCATTGCCGGAGCCCATCCAAGCGTGCATAATTGTGGAGAACGAAGTTGGAAACCAACATAACCAAGCGAGTCTTGATCGTTGACGATGACTCGGAATTCAGGCGCTCCCTGAGCAAGATTCTTTCTAAAGCCGGGTATGAGGTTAGCGTTGCCTCTGATGGTCAACAGGCAAAACAGATGCTGGCGCGGGATGTTTACCCCATCATCCTTTCTGATATTCACATGCCCGGCATGTCAGGATTGTTGCTGCTTCAGGAGATACATCAGCACTGGCCCAAATCAAAGGTCATCATCATTACAGTGAATGGTGACAGCAGCACATATAAGCAGGTCATGCAGGCCGGTGCGTTTGCATTTCTGAATAAGCCGGTCAAAATGAAGAAGATTCTGAGTTATACCAATCTGGCCCTGGAGCGCTTCTACGATGCGTAGACGATGCGATGGGCCCGGCAGAAATATCTTAAACATCTCTTTCGGAAACTCATAAGCAGATTCCAAAAAACGGAGTGCTTCATGGAAAAATTGAACAGCGGTTCGAATGAAAGTCTGAAAGCGACTTCAGGGAACCAAAAGAGTGCAGCAAAATCAGACCCGGTGACGGTCAGCTATAAGGACAAGAGTTCAGGCCGGGTTGAAATTGAAGCTGAGCTGTGTAAAGGATGTATGCTCTGCATCGAAGCCTGCCCTCCCGGTGTGCTGGTCATTTCAAAGGACCTGAACAAAATGGGATATCACCCGGCTGAGTATACCGGCGAGCGCTGCACTGGTTGCGGCGTTTGCTTCTATATCTGCCCGGAGCCGGGCTCGATCAGAGTGTACAAACGCAAGCGGCAAAATTAGAACGGAGAACTGAACATGTCTCGAATTTTCGTAAAAGGCAATGAAGCTGTAATCAAGGGAGCTATTCTGGCCGGTTGCAGGTCGTTTTATGGCTATCCGATCACGCCGGCCAGTGAGATTGCTGAATCAGCGGCGCTGATGTTTCCGCAGGTCGGCGGCACGTTTCTGCAGGCAGAAAGCGAAGTTGCTGCGATCAACATGGTCTACGGCGCTTCCTCCACCGGCCAACGCACCATGACTGCATCTTCAAGTCCCGGTATCAGTCTGAAGCAGGAGGGCATCTCCTACGCCGCCGGCTCTGAGCTGCCGCTGGTCGTGGTGGATGTGATGCGCGGCGGGCCGGGACTGGGCAACATCGCGCCGGAACAGAGCGACTACAATCAGATGGTGAAGGGTGGCGGCCACGGCAATTACAAGCTCATCGCTCTGGCGCCAAACTGCGCCCAGGAGATGTGCGATCTGACCATGCTGGCGTTTGAGCTGGCAGACAAGTACCGCAGTCCGGTCGTCATTCTCACCGACGGCTTTGTCGGCCAGATGATGGAGCCGGTTGAGTTGCGTGAACCTGTGATGGATTTACCGGAAAAATCATGGGCGGTTGCCGGCACAGCGCCAACAGCAGACAACTTGATCTCATCTATCTATCTTGAGCCCAATGAGCTCGAAGACCACAACCGCAAGCTGCAGGCGAAATACACAGAAATCGCCAGCAATGAAGTGCGCTACGAAGCGTTGCACACAGAAGACGCCGAGGTCGTGCTGGTGGGCTACGGTATCGTTTCGCGCGTGCTGCAGACTGTCGTTGAAACGGCGCGCGAGCAGGGCAAACGCATCGGCCTGCTCAGACCGATTTCTTTGTGGCCTTTTCCGGGCGAGGCAATTCGTGAGTTGGCAGAGACTGCAAAGAAGTTTCTGGTCGTCGAGCTAAGCAACGGTCAAATGGTAGACGACGTACGGCTGGCGCTTGAAGGCAAGCGGCCGGTAACGTTCTACGGACGCATGGGCGGCGTTGTGCCCACCACCGAAGAGATTGCGTTTGAAGCAGAAAAGCTCTTATAAGCCAGAAGAACTTATCAAACAGGACGCTAACCAATGAAAAAAGACATACTGGAGAAACCGGATTCCTTGTACGACGTATTCAACCGCAAGCCGGGCGCCAATCCCTACACGACGCATTACTGCCCGGGCTGCGGTCATGGCGTTGTGCACAAGCTAATCGCTGAGGCGATG
>CAZVSL010000510.1:0-4732 GCA_964629935.1 uncultured Calditrichaceae bacterium
GTCCTGATTTGCAGCAATCTGGCTCAGGGACAGATTAATGAGTGGATTTTGAAAAGCGCGATGCCCACGCCACGGTCCGGTATATGTGCGGTCGAACTCGATGGCAAGATTTATGTCATCGGGGGACGCGACAGCAATGACCGGATTGTTGATGTGGTGGAGCGCTACGATCCGGAGAGCGATAGCTGGGAAACCGGGCTGTCAGCTCTGAGGAGAGAAAGAGAAAATGCCGCCGCCGCCATTTATCAAAACACGATCTTTGTGCTGGGCGGTCGTGACGCTGAAGGGGAAGTCCGTAAAGATGTCGAGTTTTATGATGCTGCAGAGGATGAATGGGAGGGTTTCGATGACCTGGAGCTGAGACGGGATGGGTTGACCGCCGTCACACTCCGCAACAGACTTTATGCAATAGGTGGCCTTGGCGGCTCCGATGACGCTGACGAACGCTTCCTCGATTCCGTTGAATTCTACGATACAGACGAAGAGGAATGGCATGTTTTTGATGACTGGCGCCTGGATTTCGCTCGCGCCTCTTTTGCCAGTGTGGTCTTTGGGGACTCGGTTTACACAATTGGCGGCTTTAGCTCCCTGGGGCCCCTGGGGTTTATCCAGCGTTTCCATCCGGGGCTCGGCACAGCAAGCCAGCGAGAGATGGAGACGCCGCGCGGCGGTCTGGCTGCGGCTGGTGTGCAGGACAAGATCTTTGCCATCGGCGGGCGCGACGGCAATGATGCAGTGACGGATAACGTCGAGTTTTTCAGGCCGGCACTCAATTTCTGGGAGTCAGGGCAGCCACTAAACACGGCGCGAGAGAGCTTTGCAGCCGTGGCAATCGATAATAGGATATATGTATTTGGCGGTCAGGACCCTGACGGCAATACGCTGTCGAGCGTGGAAATGATCCTGGTTGTAGAGCCAGCCACTTCGGTTGCTGAGCTGCCCGAAGCAGCGCCGGCCGCATTCGTACTGCGCCAAAACTACCCCAACCCATTTAACCCCGCCACCAGAATAGCGTTTGAGATTTTCAGCGGCCAGGAACAGGTTAAGCTTAGCATTTACAGTATTACAGGCGAGCTTGTTCGCACACTTGTAGACCATCAGCTCACGACCGGAAGCTATGAGGTGGCCTGGAATGGCAAAGATGAAGCCGGCGTCGAAGTCGCAAACGGCGCTTACTTCTATGTCTTGCGCGCAGGCATGCAAAGCAAGACGCGCAAGATGCTGCTCATCCGGTAGCAGCCGGACAGAAGACCAAGTCCAGCAAACATTCCTTCCTTTCAATATCGTATCATTTTACTGAGCTCCCGCATTTTTGCCAACCAAATCTTATTATCGAAAATATCGAAAATCGTAGAACCGGGAAACACATGATGGCAATCGCTTAGATCGTAATTGCCATTCGGCTGCGGCCAGGCCTGGCTTGATGCAAGGAAAGATTATTTGCACAGCCATGCGCAAAATTTGCACAACTGTTGAAAAGTTTGCTCACACGGTTGCACGCCTTTTCAAAAGCAGCGACGGTTATTTCTAAATTGCTCAGGCATAAGTTCCATTTAAACAATTTGATGCATGCCAACAGCTTCCTTCTGGCACTCGCTTTGCGTAAGGAGAACACTTTACGCAAGCATCTTTAACCCAACTGAAAGGAGATTCAAATGATTAAGTTCGGTTCTGCATGCAGTCGGCTGATGGTTTTATTGGGCATTGCGCTCATCCTCTGCGCAAATGCTTCGCTGGCAGCGCAGCAACGTTTGGTACTCTCGAAGAAAGCAGATTTCTCTACAAACGACCGCACGTTCAGCCGGGATGATACGCTGTTCATGCAGGTGGTTGCGCCGGCAATCGACTACACAGACGTCGATGAAAATGAATTTCGGCTCAAGCCCGATAGCGGCGGAGATGATGTAGAAGGCAGATTCACCAATCTGCTGAACGGGACGTATGAGGCCAGCCTCGATTTGAGCAGCCTCAGCACCCAAGTAAGCCAGTGGGAATGGCGGGGCGAGATTCGTGACGATAGCGGCCGCAGATTCGAAGCGCGCGTGGAAATCATGGTCGGCGCGCGTGACAGCGGCGAAGATGATGTTGAGGTCAGAGGCGCCATTGATGCTCTGGGTGCAGATTTTGTTGTGGTTAACGGTGCGACATTTACGGTGAATGCACAGACGCAGATACTGAACCGACAAAACCAAATCATCTCGCTTATAGATTTGACGGTGGGCGTACTGGTTGAAGTGAAAGCCGTGCGCCAGGACGGCGGCGGCTTGCTGGCAACGCGCATCAAGATAGAAGACCCCACGGGCAATGAGGTGGAGCTCAAAGGCGAAATTGACAGCATCGGAGAAAGCAACATCGTTGTTCTGGGTAAAACATTTGTCGTCGGCGCTGCAACGGAGATTCTCGATGATGATAACGAACCTATCTCTTTGGCCGACCTGACGGTTGGTCAGCTCGTCGAGGTCAAGGCGCGACGACAGCAAGATGGCAGCCTGCTTGCAACCAGAATCAGGCTTGAAGATGAAGACGATAATGAAGTGGAAATCACCGGCATCATCGACAGCATCGTCGACAGCACAATTGTTGTTGATGGCAACACATTCGTCGTGGTTTCGACGACAGCGATTTTGGATACTGACAACGCTCCGATCGCGCTGTCAGACCTGTCGGCAGGCGAGCTCGTGGAAGTCAAAGGTGTGGTCCGAAACGACGGCACGTTGCAGGCTACTCGGATCAAGCGTGAAGATCGTGGTTTCGGAGACGATGATCTCGAGCTTACGGCTGTTGTCACTGAGGTCGGCGATACCTTTATTGTGGCTGCCGGCTTTACATTTCAAGTGAACGACCAGACTGTGGTTCTGGACGACCGCAATCGTGCCATCCTGCTGTCCGATATCAAAGTCGGCTTCCTTGTCGAAGTACGCGCCGATGTGCAGTCAGATGGCTCTCTTGTCGCCACACGAATAAAAATCGAGGATTTCTTCGATGATGAGGTTGAGCTGACCGGTGAGATTGAGAGTATCGGCGATAGTTCGTTAGTGGTGGCTGGCCGTGACTTTGTGGTTACCGACTCAACTCAGATTCTTGATGATAACAAAAACCCAATCACCTTTGCAGATTTGGGTATCGGGCAACTGGTTGAGATACGCGCGGACGTGCTTGTTGGTGGCGCCACGGTCGCGACCCGGATCAAAGTCGAAGATATTTTCGACGATGAGGTTGAGCTGACCGGCGAAATCGAAAACCTCGGCAGCGATAGCCTGGTAGTCTCCGGCATCACATTCTTTGTCGATGCCAATACTCAGGTGCTGGATAACGACGAAAATCCCATCAGCTTCACAAGTCTGGTAGTTGGCCAGATTGTGGAAGTCAAGGGCACGCGCCAAACTGCCGCGGGCAATCTACTTGCCGTGCGAATAAAGCTCGAAGACCGGATCGAGGATGAAGTCGAGGTCAAGGGCAATATCGAAGCGTTAACGGAAAGCGCCATTACCGTATTAGGCCAGACATTCAATGTAACGGAAAACACGCTGGTTTTCGATGCAAACCAGCAGATTATCTCGCTCGCAGATTTGGCAGTTGGCGTACAGGTTGAAGTTCGTGGCGACCTGCTGCCGGACGGAACGCTCATCGCCATCCGCATCCAAATCGAAGACGATGACATGGCCGAAGTCGAGGTGAAAGGCATAATCGACGCGTTGACTGAAAGTTCGATTCAGGTGCTTGGCATTACTTTCGAAGTCACTGAGGCCACCGAGATCCTCGACAGACAAAACAATCCTATCGCTTTTGGCGACTTGCGGGTGAGCCAGACAGTTGAAATCAAGGGCAACAGGCAGGCGGACAATTCCTTGCTGGCAGTTCGTATCAAACGTGAAGCCATCCTCTTGCTCTCGGGTCAAGTCGACGAGGTTGTCAGCAATGGTATCCGAGTCATCGGAGCAGAGATTTTGCTGGACGCCAGCACTTTGATCGTTGGTAAGCTCAACCGGACTCTTTCTATCGAAGATTTGTCCGCCGGCCAGTTTGTGAAAGTGCGCGCCCAGAAGTCGAACAGCACTGGCTTTTTTGCCACCAAGGTCAAAGTTCAGGATAGCGGAACAATTACCGACGTGCCGGCAGACGCGGCAGATTCGTCGTCGCCAGAGACCTTTTCGCTGTTGCAGAATTATCCCAATCCATTCAACCCCACAACGACGATTCGCTTCGAGATTCAAAACACAAGTGCAAGCCTCACACCAGCACGGCTAACTATCTTTAATTTGCTGGGACAAAAGGTGCGGGTTCTGGTGAATGAACCCCTGACAACAGGCGTGCATCAGGTGCAGTGGGATGGCCGGGACGAGAACGGCGTTCCCGTGCCCAGCGGAGTGTATCTGTACCAGCTCAGGGCCGAACAAATCACTCAGACACAGCGGATGCTTTTGCTCAAATAGCTGACCCCCAAAACCGGCTTTCCAGTTTGGCCAAGCAATGGAAAGCCGGTTTTCAATTCCTATCTCACGATCCCTACAAGCCTGAACAAGCCCACAATCAGGTGTGACCTGCAAATGATCGGTTGCATTTCTTACATTGGGCCACTAAATTGCAAGTCAAATGAGAACCGATTCTTTCTTCTACAAGTTATTCTCCGAGTTTCCCGCTGCCTTCTTTGCGCTCATCGGGGAAAATCCGGGGAAAGCAACGGCATACTCTTTCCAATCCGTGGAAGTCAAGGAGCAAGCCTTTCGATTTG
>CAZVSL010000511.1:0-4728 GCA_964629935.1 uncultured Calditrichaceae bacterium
AATGGCCGCTTTTAATCCGCCCGCCCCTGGCCGCCTTTAAAGTGCCCCTTGACAGTTAGCAAACAATCTTGCAGTTGGAATAGAATCGAAGTTCAGAGAATAAATGAAACAGCGAACTCAAAACCAAACAAATTCAATTGACAAACTTCGCCCTCAGGAACAAGGACTTAATGAGTTCATTGCGGAACATTTGTTTCTTTTTTTCCCAAACTATGCTGATAACGAAGTGGAGTCTAAATCTGATGCTGACTATTTAGGTTCAAAAGGTTACAAAATTGGTGAGCTTTACGAAATAGGAGGATACTATTATTACAAATTAGACTATACCAAAGATAACATCCCAGAGAGAATCAGAGATGGGATACATAGTACGTTTGTTAACAGAAAAAGTCAGGTGCCTGATTTTTCTCCCGTTTTGTTAATTCAAAATGAGTCTTGCAAGTATTTTGCGTTAAGGGATGGACAAATTAGTAAACTCCTTACTAATCTTGATGCGCGTGAAATCACAGAAGTGCATTTCTTAAATGTAAATTTTCAGAATTTCGAATTACAACATTTAGAAACTAAGCTGAGTAGATTGCTTTTCTCAGACTGTCGTCTTAAAATTGCGACGATATGGTGGAAAGAAGATGTTAAACCCAAGGTGGCTATCGAAATTTGCCGTTTTTCACAATTAACACTTAGAGGCACTGGCGGCCTTTTAAATTTTAGTGAAAGCACAATCGAATTGCTAATTGCAGATACCACGGCTCAAATAGAGTGTGCCAACATAAAAGAACTGAACCTTTTTCTACATAACAACTTGGAGTTAGGTCAAATAGGTTTCACTAGAGTTAATATACTGTATGACCAACAAATCATCCAAAAATATTTGCATATAGATACAGCAAAAAGATACCTAAATTCTTTTGTCTATATTCGTAATCTAACAGGACTGAGGTCAGAACAAAATGCAATCGACAGGTATATAAATTATTTTCGTTCACGGGAAGACAAGTTTCACAAGCTTCTTTTTTGGTTCAACGGTGGGTATTTCAAAATCATTATACCGCTAATATTTGTCATAATTAGTATGATATTATCAAAGGTAATTGTGGACACTTACAACCTATATCCTAAGGCGGATTCTATGAGCCTTCTTTTTAATCCAAAAGAACTCATGACTGAGGTTATACTGAAGGATTTCAATTTCAATCCGCAAAACATATACTTACCGCGATTTTTTATCGCCATATTGGCAGTAAGTTCGGCGTATTCGCTTTTCTGCTTCCTTGCCGCCGTGAGAAAGAGATATGGATTTCAAAAATTCGTGTAAATTAGAAGGGCAGCTTGATATTATAAACACTGCAAAAATTGCTAACAATGGCTGGTGCCGACGCCGGGGGTGGTGCGATCTGGAATGTTTTGTGAGGTTTCAAAGTTATGTGGGGTCTCGAAGTTAAGTGCTCATTCGTCCGGCGCGGCACAGCCCCGTGTTATAACTGTACACTAGTGTCCGGTTAACTTTCAAATTTGTTTTTGTAAGTTTCTATAAAAACAAAAACTAAAGCTTAAAAAATACATTCTTCTACCTGAACTCAGTTACAATATCTTACCTTGTTACCCTCAGATTGAGGAGTGAAGATTACGTATGAAACTGGATATTTCACTCTACACTTTTTTGACATTCGAGGCGCATCAACCTTTGACGAAAAGTCTTTATTTTACAAATAGTTACCAAAGACCAAAATTCAAGCTTAAGAGTTGAATTTTCTAAGCTATTGTATTTATTTGACTTTTAACCGGACACTAGTGATAACTGTAGACAGATACGATGGCATCGAAAATTGAACTAAAGTAACGAAAATAGTATGAAACAAAACATCTGGTTGAAGCTGGCAATATCTTTGATAGCCATAGGGTTTGTCATAATACGGTTTGTCTGGCCAGATTTGAAAATCGATTCAATCACAATCGGATTGTTTATTGTCGCATTATTGCCTTGGCTGTCCACCCTCATAGAAAGCGCAAAGTTTCCGGGTGGCTGGGAAATAAAATTTCGTGACATCCAAAGTGCTGGCAAGAAAGTCATGGGTGAAGATTCAAAGCATCTGGCTAAAGTTGAATCTCGCCCATCGTATCTCGAAATATCTGACCATGACCCCAACTTGGCTCTTGTCGGGCTAAGAATTGAAATAGAGAAAAGACTTAGAGCGCTGGCTGCAAAGTATCAAATCAAAGAACAGCGCTCCATCATGAGAATGTTCGACGAACTAAGGCAATTAGAGATTTTGAATAGCTCTGCGATAAGTGGACTACAGGAATTGATAATGGCGGGCAACCAAGCAGCACACGGTGCCAAAGTTGAACCAAACGCTGCTCAGTGGGCATTCGATTACGGACCTGCTGTTCTTGCAGCACTTGATGAAAAACTGAATACTAAAAACTAAGGATGGGACGAAATGGCGTTAAGAGTCTTCATAAGTTATTCCACTAAGGATTATAAAACTGTTGAACATGTCGAGCGGCTTTTGAAAGAATCAGGTGCAGAAGTATTTGTAGCTGAGCATTCGGTTTCGCCTGGTAGCGACCTCAGAACTTCAATAAGTAATAGCATAAAGCAGTGCAATATATTTATTCTGCTGTGGAGCAAATATTCGAGAGCGTCCGAGTGGGTTGCTCAAGAAATCGGAATAGCCACTTCTGAAGGTAAAACCATCATACCCGTTGTTTTGAAAAAGGGTTTGGAATTGCCGGCCTTCATAAAGAACACTAAGTACCTGGCCGCCTATGAAAATCCCGAGCAAGCATTACAGTGGCTTCAACAGAATGTGTACCAACGTGCACAGAAACAAGAACAGATGAATGGCCTATTTTGGTTAGGTGTGGGCGCGGCTATTCTTTGGTTGGTCAGTCAAAAATAATCAGGGTATAATAATCGCATTAACACGGACGCTGCCGCTCCGGCGTGATTTCCAAGTTTTGAGCACCGTCGTGAGTTTTGCCTTTTTATCAAGTTCAGTGCCTTGGATGGCAGCGCCGGTTATGCGTTCGTTCTATGTGAGATAGAAAACGGTTACGATTCACGATGTGATGTATACCGTTCTTTGAAAAATCAAGTCCGTGCGCTGAGTTCACATCATCCATTTCTTCCGCAACAAATCGCTGCTAAATTTGATATTGACTTTTGTGCGTCAACGACGTACATTGGGTCATGAGAATTATCGAGACTTCTCTTTTCACTCGGCGGCTAAAATCTCTGCTGTCGGATGAAAAATATCGGGAGTTGCAGAATTCTCTGATCGCCAAACCGGACGCGGGTAAGATTATAAGAGGCAGTGGTGGAATTCGTAAATTGAGATGGGCCGGTTCGGGCCGCGGAAAACGTGGTGGGGTTCGAGTCATCTATTACTGGGTCTGGGGCGAAGAAATCATTCTCATGCTGTTAGTCTACTCCAAAAAGGAAAAAGATGACTTGACGCGTGAGCAATTGCAGAGTTTAAGAAAAGTTGTGGAGCGTGAATTCAAATGAAAGATGAGTTGTTCAACGAGCTTTTGGAAAGTGTCAGAGAAGGGGGTGCGATTCTTCGGGGTGAAGAGAAGCCGAGTCGGGAGTTTAGTTTCGAGCCTATCGATGTTCAGTCGATTCGAAAGCGATATGGTTTGTCACAGGATAAATTTGCTAAGCTACTGGGGATTAGCGTGGGGACTTTAAGAAATTGGGAGCAAGGCCGTCGTAAGCCGGAAGGGCCGGCACGAGTGTTGTTGCGCGTTGCGGCGAAGCATCCTGAGGCGGTGCTTGATACGGTTCACAGCGAATGATTTGAGTTGAAAAGTCTCCCGGTTTCATCTTCTGCTTTCTGAAATAAATTACAACTACTTGGGGAGATCGAATCACCATGAAAGATGGTCCTTTAATTCAGGCTGTGCGCGATGCACGCCACCAAATTTCTGAATCTGTTGGCCATGATCCAAAGAAACTGGTTGAGTACTATCGGCAGCGTCAGGAAAAGTATCTTGATCGTCTGGTCAGTCGGCAATCGAGCGAATTGGAACCGCAAGACAAAAATACTGGATAATATTTATCAGTTGAATCCATAGTAAATTACTGAGATTCGGCTTGCACAAACCATAACTTTGGCTGGTGCCGACGCCGAGGGCGGTGCGATCTGGAATGTTTTGTGAGTTTTCGAAGCTATGTGGGTCTCGAAGTTAGGTGCTCATTCGTCCGGCGCGGCACAGCCCCGCGTTGGTCGCGACATGATGTTGCATAATTGACTGTTTGGTACGGAGTTATGTTCTTTATCCAAACCTGGTATGTTCCTGCCAGTACCTTAGGATGGCATGCCGTCGATTCACTGAAACATGAAGGAGTCTATGAGCTGATAATAGATTTGTGTAAGAAGAACGGTGTTGAATTTGATACCCGAGTTCTTATGCACAAATTGCTAAGCACAAAACAAATCATCTTTCTAAAACCAAAGGAATTTGAATACGAATAGTTCAAAAAAAAACACCCCGCACCGAGTTTGAAAAAGGGAGGGCAGGGGGCATTTGCGAGACCCAACATGAAACCCTACATATTGACTAAAGCCTCACCTTCAAGATGGTCGGCGCCTGCATCTGCTCTGCCGGCGGCAGGTTGCCGTTCTTACCGAACGCCTGCCACTGACTGTTGGCCACGAAATAAAACATATCGTTCACAATACAGCCCAGCGTCGGGTCTTCCATGCGCGGGTGATTCATAGC
>CAZVSL010000512.1:0-4727 GCA_964629935.1 uncultured Calditrichaceae bacterium
ACCGAGCTCGCCGCCTTTGCTGGCGCTCCAGTCGCGGACAGAGTATTTCCGAGCTAGCTCCTGAAACGGCCCACCCTGCCTGAGCTCTTCCTGCACCCGCTTCGCCTGCTGCTCACTCCGCAAGACGATTTCCCGCAGGTTAATGGCTGGCGGATGCATAAATTTCTCAGAATATTCTTCATAATAATTGCGCACCGAATCTTCCGGCACGGTCATCTGCTCTTCCAGGAGCTGCTCCATGCGAGTCAGCAGGTAGGCGTCCCATTTTTGCGCGACGTTCTCACGGTACTGCGGCCTTTCATCCAGGCCTGCTTCTTTCGCCAGCAGCAACATTTTCTCTCGAACTACCAGCCCAGTGACAAACTCACGAAATTGGCTTTTATTGCGGATGCGGGCATGTTGTTCAGATGATGTAAAGCGAGCCCGCCTATGAAAATCGCCGACTGTCCATTCGCCGATATCAGACGACAGCAGTTTCATATCAGAGAGGTCATCCGCACCGCGCCATTGCGCCTCATGGCGACTGTTTGATTGCCTGGCGGCAAATGCCGCATAAAGTTCGGCCAGCACAGGCTCCCTGAAAGATATATTCAAGCTGTGCGCGAGTGAATCGCTGAACGTTTGCATGGCTGCTTTCAACTTGCGATTTTTCCAGTAGGTATGCAGCTTATGTTTATGTTTGGCATACTCATTCTCTGTGACAATAGGCCTGGTCACGCGGTCGTCAACCCGGATGATACTGTAGCCATCCGAGGTCTTGACCGGCGGAGACACCTCGCCCTCTTGCAGCCGAAATGCCGTATTTTCGAAGCCGGGTTCCATCTCGTCCACACTGAAATAGCCAAGCGAGCCTCCTGAACTTCTCAGTTGCTCGTCCTGAAATATCTGTTTCGCTAACTGCTCGAAACTGGCGCCATTTTGCACAAGCGCATATAGAGAATCTGCTTGCTTCTTGGTGGGTGCATACAAATGCCTGGCTTTGATGCGCGTGTTCAAACGCACGAAAAGTGCTTTCAATTCAGCATCACTGACAGTAACTGCTGGCGCAATGAACGTGCGACTGAACAGGTTCAACAGCTCCTGGGTTTCGAGACGCTGGCGTTCGTGCTGGCCTTCAGCGTCTTCAGCCAGTCGTCTTTTTTCCGCTTCGGTGATGAGAAGCTCCTCATCCACATAGAGTTTGAGCACTTCGCGTCTGGCATCGTAGGTATCAGGCACGCCTTCTCCGGTCTGCCTCCGAAACTCCCGGTATCTGGCGACGAAATCTTCTGCTTCGATGACACGTTCGCCGATAACAGCCAGGGTCTCATCGGTGATTCTGGGCTCGTCACTGCAGCCCGCGATGACAAAAACAAAGATAATAAAAACAAACATGTTGCGATGATTACTCATGTGTCAAAATCAATCCGCTCTTGGGTTTTAAATCAAGTTTAAGATTGCCGTTTGATACAGTAAAACGCTTGCCGCTCATTTGGTCCACCCATCTTGTCGCATGGGTGATCGACCCGACCGGCAGATTCAACCGGCGTGGTTCGTCGGAGTTGTTAAGCGCGACAATCACACTCGCGTCGGCAGCGGAACGTTTGAAAACATAGATATCTTCGGCGTCATGTGTGGCCAGTGTTGCGATGTCTCCCGTCTGCAGGACCGGATTTTCTTTTCGGATGCGTATGAGCTTCTTGTAATGGTCAAAAAGACGGGAATCGAATTCATTGCGGTCGGTTGGACGCGGCTTGCCAAAAGGATGGGATTGCTCATGCTCATATTGAAATTCTTGCCAGAGCATGGGCTTGCGGCAATCGGGGTCGTCTGCGCCCCACATGCCGGCTTCGTCGCCATAGAAAATCGTCGGTGCGCCCAGATAGGTCATTTGTAAAAGGGCAATCAGCTTTTGTATGCGTCGCTCATTTCCGGTCGGTTTGCGCACCTCGTAATCCGGATTGTCTGCGGGACTATCGCGATGGTCAAACGCATCGTCCTTATTAATAATTTGGGAGGCAATACGATCTGTGTCATGGCTATCGAGCAGATTTAGCAAAACGTAATTTACCTCAGAACGGTAGTCATCACGAAGCCGGCTAAGTCTGGCATCGAGCTCGGTGGCCGTGATCTTATTTTTCTCGTCAACGAAGAAGTGAATGATCTCCTTCGTCCAGCGATAGTTCATGACCGCGTCAAACATATCACCCTGCAGCCAGGGGCTGGCGTTGAACATTTCGTTTTCCTGCCAGTTTTCCCACCAGACCTCGCCAACCAGATAAGCCTCAGGATTGATGGACCGAACGTGCTCGCGAAACTTACGCCAGAAATCCTGGCTCACCAGCTCAGCGACATCCAGGCGCCAGCCATCGATACCATCAGAAGGGTCGCCGTCTGCATTTGGGTCCATCCAGCGCCGCACCGAATCAAAAATATACTGCTGCGCGGATGGCGCCGGCCCATTTTCGTTCTCATGTAGTTCCGGCAGCTCACGAACACCCATCCATCCCTGGTAATCGAATTCATTCTCTTCTGTCGCCGGATCATCCCACTGTTTGATGATGAACCACTCTCTGTATTTCGACTCTTGCTGATTGCGCACAACATCGCGGAAGGCCCAGAAATTCAGACCGACATGATTGAAGACGCCGTCGATGATGACCCGCATACCTCTATTATGGCACTCGGCTACCAAGCTGAGAAAGAGCGAATCTGCCGTAGTCCACTTCCAGGTGTGGGGATCGTCAGGAATTTCTGTTGCGATGATTTCATTGTCGCGGTCAGGGGCTGGCCTGAAGTTGTTATCGATATGGTGGTACGTGGCGCCGTCGTATTTGTGCAAGGAAGGAGATTCAAAGAGTGGGTTTAAATAGATCGCGTTGATGCCCAGTTCCTGCAGGTAATCCAGCTTGTCTATCACGCCCTGCAAATCGCCGCCGTATCGCCGTCTTTGCACGTTGTGATAAAAGCCTTTATCAGGCGGCTCCCACTCCTGCAATTCATACCAGTCTCCGGTCCATGATGACACCTGATAGGGGCTCTCGAGATCATGTGGCCATGAGCCTGCGATGTCCTGCAGTTGTGGATCATTGGAAGTATCGCCATTGTGAAACCGCTCGGGGAATATTTGATACCAGACCGCTTTTTTCGCCCATTCAGGCGTCGTGTAAAGCGAGCGCTGTTCCAATTCCTGTTTATCACAGCTTAGACCCGAAAAAGCCAAGAATGCCAGCGACAGAAAGAGCAGGCTTTTTGTGGTGACCACCGTCGAGTTTGGCATACTCATATCATTATGCATCAGGCGCGCACCGGTTTTGCTTTTTTGAAACCACAGCTCTCACGTATCACCAGGTCCGTACACAAGCGTTGTTTGAAGTCGTGTCCGGTTTCACCTGCAATGCGATTCATGAGCTGCTCGACTGACAACCGCGCCAGATCATACGTCGGCTGCCTCATGGTGGTAAGGCCCACATGTTCGGCCAGCTCGATATCGTCAAAGCCGACCACGGCAACATCATCAGGAATGCGCAGGCCGTGTTCACGAATCGCCTGCATGGCGCCGATGGCCTGGATGTCACTCGAAACAAATACAGCGCGAGGCCGCTCATCCTTCAGACTGAGCAATTTTTGCATGGCAGTGTAGCCTGCTCCCTTGTTGAAGCCATCAGCTTCTTCGGTAAAATCGCAGGCGACAAAATGCTTTTCCCTGAACTGCAGGCCGTTTTCCTTGAGAGCTTGCTTGTACCCCTCCAGTCGTAGCCGCGCCGGCACGCTTCTCAATTGCGCATCGATCATCGCTATATCCGTGTAGCCCAGATTGATCAGATGAGTCGTCGCACGATAAGCGCCGTCCACATTATCCACTTTGATGGAATCCAATTTGGGATTGAAGCTATCGACCAGGACGATGGGGAATTTTTGAGTGAGAAACCGTTCGGCAAATTCATCTGCTATTTCAAGAGATACAAACAGGATGCCGTCCACTTTGCGCTCCTTGAGCACGCGCCGCAAGAAAGTCTCTTTCTTGTTGGTCATATCAACGCTATATAGAATCAAATCGTACTTGAACTCTGTGATCTTGCGCTGAATGCCGCTAAGCAGCTCCATGAAAAAATAGCCGGTGAAGAACGGGATAATACATCCGATGGTGTTGGTCTTTCGCCGGGCAAGGCTCTGCGCCACTGTGTGGGGCTGGTAGTTCAGTTCTTTGATGGCAAGCAGAACTTTTTCTTTAGTCTTCTCGGTGATCTGTGTGCTATGGTTTATGACTCTTGAGACAGTACCGATACCGACACCAGCTCGCTTGGCTACATCATATATGGTAGCAGACATTGATTTGCATGCACAGCCAGGCAAGGAACAGCAATCACAGCCCTGGAAGTGCTTCCATGATTGGAGGTAATGGATTCTTTGATTGGCCTGTCGTGTTGCATAATGACAACAAATTTAAAGAAGGGTGCGATTCACGGTAACTACAGTAGTCAAATCATAGGTGAGGATCCAAAAGAACAGTTCCATGGAAGTGCTTCCAAAGGTTCCCGAAAAAAAAGACCGCTGAAAGACGTGTCTCCTGGAAGTGCTTCCAAAAGATAGAGAATTAATCCTTTCTTGTCAAGACTTTTCTTGAGATTCCTTAAATTAACTTGCACCTTCGGCAGAGCGGAGACTGTTAAGCTGCAGAAAATGCCTGATCCCGGGACGCGTCATGGTTTGATCTAAGCTGCATTATTCACAAATTGCCGCCTCCG
>CAZVSL010000513.1:0-4334 GCA_964629935.1 uncultured Calditrichaceae bacterium
CGTGGTGCCCAGGTCGCCGCCGCGTGGCGCCGATGGTCCCTCCGACAATTCTTTTGCCAGCTCTGCGAAATCTTCTCCCTGCCTCAGCCGTGCAAGTGCTTCTTCGGCTTTTTGTCTGGCAGCAGCAAGAGCCTGATCGCTCGGTTGCACATTCACGAGAATGTGCCGGATTTTTACAGCCTCTTTCCTGCTCGGCAAGCTATCACGATAGGTGTTGTAAAACTCCTCGACTTCGCGTCTGGAAATCTGGGTTTGAAAACTTTTTATCTCTCGCAGTTTTTGTACGAGCAAGCGCTCCTCAACTTCACCGCGCAGCTCGCGTCTAATTTGGCGCAGCGGTGAGCCGAAATAGTCCTCGACCTTTTTCTCTGACCCGAGCTGCTGTACCATCTGCTGAATCTGCTGATCGAGAATGTTGTCCACCTGTCTTTCGGCGACGGTGATGCTGTCTTCTTTCGCTTTGACAAGCATGACCTTCTGCGTCACCAGGTCGTCGAGCATCCGGTTCATGATGGCATCGAATTTTTCCGGCTCCTTTTGCGGATCGATGCCCTGTTGCAGCGCGAGACTGTATGAGAACTGCTGCAGCTCTGATTGCAGGATGATGTTTTCGTCTACGATGGCAATGATTCTGTCGAGTACATCCTGGGCCCGTAAGGTGTTACCTGCGAGCAGGAGTACTGCGACCATGATCGCAAAGCCTCTTTTTATCATATCTTACCTCTTGATAAAAGTGAATCCATAACTGCTGAGTCCAGCAATTGAAAATTGGTCTGGATTTTATATTTGCTCTTCATTTGCAGCAGGAAACGTTGGTACATATCCTGCTTTTTCTTTTCTCTTAATTTCATGCGGATTTCTTCGCGCACCATTGCTAAAGGTTGCACCTCACCCTTATCTTGCCTGTCAACCAGTTGAAAAATGTGGTAGCCGAGGTCGGACTTAACTGGTTGCGAGACGGAATTTTTCCTCAATTTGAAGACAACCTGTGATATCTCAGGAATAACATCGTTTTGCGAAAAATAGCCCCAATCCCAATCGATGTTTGCAAGAGAGTCTTCACCTGCTTGTTGGGCTACCTGCTGGAAAGACTCGCCCGAGCGCAAACGATTTCGAACCTCGGTGGCCTCTTGCCGGGTGGCTACCAACAGATGGTATGCATGCACCAGATCTTGTGAAAGAACATAAGAGTCTTTGTTCGCCTCATAATAGCCCTGAATTTCCTCCTCCGTTATGGTGACATCTTCTCCCAATGTTTGCTCAACTAGCTTGTTGATAAGAAGCTCCCGTTTCAAGCGTTCAAACTCGCGAATAACATCTTCGCGCTTATCCAATTGCCGTGAGCGGGCTTCCTGATATAACACCTCCTCATTTATCCATTCGATAACCGACGCGCGGATGTCCACCGATGACAGACCGCTGCGGATATGTGGCGGCAAGTCCCGAACGAGTTGCTTCAGGGTGAGGGTTTCGTCGCCCACGACGGCAATAACTCTGCCGCTTTGCTGGTTCGTGTCGCAGATGAAGGCGATGGTGCTGAGGCTAATCAGCAGGGCCAACCAGGACACCCGGGTGTAGTTCAATTCGATTCCTCCTATCATTCCTTTCCCACTCATTCAATCGGTTTGAGTTCCCAGGTCGATTAGCTCGAACGCCTGCTTCGACGCTAATCAGGGAGGGACACGTCGTGATATCTTTTCTAAAGATATTGAAAGCCCCGCACAGTCGCAAGCTACAAGTTCAAATATATGCGAAGGGCTCCTGCAACGTGGCGCCCAATGGGCCGGCCCGCCGACAACGCAGGGTCACTCGAGCGCCGCTTCGGCAAGTGCTGTGCCGCCACCAGCAAGACTTTGCAAAAACTCTCTGACGTATGTCAATTTGCTATCTGCGCCCTGCTCGCGAAATGGCAATCGAATGCCCACGCCTTTCGCCATCTGAATGAACTCGAAGGGTTGGCTCGCTTGGGCGACAATTGAACCGAGCCAGTTGTTGAATTGTTCCGCCTGGGTTTCGAGCAATTCCGGTGCGTAATAAGCGGTCATTTCGTGATCCAGGATATTGACTTTTCTGAGTCCGAGTTGCTTGCCCAGAATACGAATGGCAAGAAAGTCCAGCAGGTTTTGAACCGGGTCCGGCAGGCGGCCAAACCTGTCCTGCAACTCTGCGGAAATTTCCTGTATTTGCGCAAACGATGCAGCATCCGTCATGCGCCGGTAGATGTCGACGCGCTCTGAGCCAGAAGTGACGTAGTCCTCCGGCAGGTAGGCATCGAAGTCCATGTCAACTTGCGTCTCGACGTCAAATCTTTTTTCCGTCGCAGGAAGCGCTTCTTCCTTAAGCTCGTGCACGGCTTCGTCCAGGATTTTGTTGTAGAGGTCGAAACCGAGTGTATCGATAAAGCCGGTCTGTTCAGCGCCAAGCAGATTGCCGGCGCCGCGAATTTCCAGGTCCCGCATGGCGAGCTGGGCGCCGGCGCCGATATCCGAAAATTCCTCGATGGCGCGCAGCCGCTTCATGGCTTCATCCGTCAAGGTCTCGATCGGCGGAATAATGAAGTACGCATAGGCGCGCTGATACGAGCGTCCGACGCGCCCCCTCAGTTGATATAACTGTGCCAGGCCGAGTTTGTCAGCCCGGTTGACGATGATGGTGTTTACATTCGGCATGTCCAGGCCGGACTCGATGATCATGGTCGAGACCAGGATTTCATACTTGCGATTCATGAAATCTACCATCACCTTCTCGAGGTCGCGCTCACTCATCTGGCCATGTGCAACGGCGACATTCGCCTCCGGAACCATGGCGCGTACCATGTCTGCAACGCGGTCGATGGTACGCACGCGGTTATGCACAAAGAAAACCTGGCCGCTGCGGTCCAGCTCGCGCAGAATCGCCTCTCTGATGTATGGCTTGTTGAACGGCAGAATCTCGGTGATAATGGGCAACCGGTCTTTCGGCGGCGTGTTGATGTGTGTCATGTCGCGCGCGCCCATGAGTGAGAATTGCAGTGTGCGCGGTATTGGCGTTGCAGTCAGGGTCAGGACGTCAATGGTCGCCCGCATTTTTTTTAGCTTCTCTTTGTGGGTGACGCCGAAGCGGTGTTCTTCATCGACGATCAGCAGACCCAAATCCTTGAATTGAACATCTTTGGAAAGCAAACGATGCGTGCCAATAACGATGTCTATGTCGCCGGTTGTTAGCTTTTGAATGATCTTTCTGGATTCGGCCGGCGTGCGAAAGCGGGAAAGCATCTCTATTTCGACGGGAAAGTTCTCCAGCCGCTCACGAAAGGTGTTGTAGTGCTGATATGCCAGGATAGTCGTGGGTACGAGCACCGCGACTTGCTTTCCGGACAGGACCGCCTTGAAAGCGGCCCGCACCGCGATTTCGGTCTTGCCGAAGCCAACATCGCCACAAATAAGCCGGTCCATGGGACGGGGACTCTCCATATCCTGTTTGACCTCGTGTGTGGCCGTCACCTGATCGGGCGTGTCTTCGTAGGGAAAAGAGGCTTCAAGCTCCCTTTGCCAGAGGGTATCGTCGGTAAAAGCGATGCCCGGTTGCGATTTGCGTTTGGCATAAATATCGATGAGGTCTTTGGCGATGTCTTTAATCTTCTTCTTGGTGCGCGATTTGAGCCGTTGCCATTCCGGCGAGCCCAGTTTACTCAACTGCGGTGTTGCGCCCTCTCTGGATGAATATTTGGTCACCCTGTCCATGCGTTCGATCTTGACATAAACCATATCGCGGTCACGATATTCTATCTGCAGACACTCGCGTTCATGGCCGTGAACGGAGATCTTCTTGAGTCCGCGAAAGATACCAATACCGAAATCGACATGCACGACGTAGTCGCCGATGTTGAGGTGTTTGAGCTGCCGCGGGGTCAGGCCTTTGAATCGTTTTTGCGGCAACTTGAGTCGCTTGGCCCGACCGTAGAACTGATGGTCTGTAAACAGATGGAGATTGGCTTCCCTGAAGGCAAAGCCGTTATGCAGGCCAAGGGTTGCCACATGCAGACAGCTCTGGTCGATTTCCTCGTCAGCGAAAATATCGCTGATTCTGCTGGTCTGGCTCTCGCTATCACAACTGTAGATAACTGTTGGCGCACTCGGAGCTGGCTTGCCGTTTTGCAGATCTATGAGGAATTCTTTGAACGCTTTCAGATCGCCTTTGAACGATTCCGGGCTTCTTGCGTCCAGCTCCACGAGATTCTCGTATTGCCCGCCGACTGATACCAGGCGGACTTGCTTGAAGGGCTTGACCGCTTTCTCGATGATGGGCCAGATGTGCTCATCCTCATCGAGCTCTTTAGTCATGATTTCTTCGAG
>CAZVSL010000513.1:4344-4720 GCA_964629935.1 uncultured Calditrichaceae bacterium
CACCAGACGGGCGTCTTGTTTGAGATATGCCAGAAGGCTGGCCTTTGGCGCGGGCTCATCTTCATGAACGGGCGCCTCAACTTCCTGGGGATAAATATGTACACCATTGACGTTGCCTATCGAGCGTTGTGTGTCAGGGTCAAAACGGCGGATGGATTCAACCGTGTCTCCCCAAAACTCGATGCGGTAAGGTGCTGGCGCGGAGATTGGAAACAGATCGATAATACCACCCCGCACACACATTTCACCCGGATGCTCGACCCTGGACTCGCGCACAAAAGCGAGTTCGTCGATCAGGTGCGCAATCAGGTTGTTGAAATCGAGTGAGTCGCCTAGCTCTACCGTGACCCTCTGATTGTGGAATTTGCCCGGGGCC